>DYON01000388.1 GCA_020720525.1 Acetofilamentum sp. | reverse complement strand
GTTGGCTATTGCCGAGATATCGGGCTGTGTTGCAGCAAACCACAAATTGGTGCTCAAATAAGTTTGACGTGCAGCCATGAGCTCACTTATGCCAACCGAACCCGATGCAGTTGTTGAAATGTTGTTTTGAAAATCGGTATAGGTGTAAAATTTATTTGGATCGTTTTGTACGGCTGTATCAATATAGTTTTGCAGTACGGCTGCGCGTGTCAAATACCAGCCCGAAGAAATGTTTTCTTCTATGATGGTTTTCATGTGGGCAATATACATTTTCTTCCACCGGTTGTTGGTCCATACTTTATACACAATTGGGTTGTCGGTAGTGTTGCCAGCAAAGGGGTCGAGTTGCTGCATTTGTGTCGTGGTGAGGTTTACACTCGTTGTTCCAGAGCCAAACCGGACAAAAACACCAAAGCATTCATTTAAGTCCCATTTTACATAATTGAAACGGTCGGACAAATCGTAGTAAACATAAAAATTGTGAAACATGCTTATAGGGGCATCCAAATTGACCAGCCCGAAATCGAATGCCATCGACCATAAGTGCCTATCGACGTTGTACATGTTTTCCATGTACGATGGCTGATTGTTGAATGTGTCGAGCAAATCCACCAAATATCGCCATGAGTTGTCAATTTTGTTGTCGTAGAATTCGGGATAACAATTCACGCTATCTGTTCCCATGTATCCCCAAGGTTTTGGTGCCCCCGAAAAGCAACTCATTGGAGGAGGACCACTGGGGTCGTCGCCTTCGAAAAATGGTCGATTTTCGCTATAATAATGCTCGGAGGTGAAAATGTCGTCGACAACTTGCACATTGGTGTATAGACCGTATTTTGTTCCGTTTATATATACATTGGCATAGCCTGCACGCGATGCGGGCATATATTTGCGCGCAATTTCGTATGCCATCACTTCGCGTACAAAACTAGGGTCTTTAAAAACATTTGATAGCTTAATTGAATTATATCCTTCGTAATCGTTGTTGTTAACATAATTGAGCTTAATGTTAAACGGGTTCTTCATCTGGCTAGCATTGTACGACGAATTGCCTTTATAACGAATTCCAACACTGTCGAGCAACACGCCATTGATGGTAATATCGGCCAACAAGCGTTTGTCGGAATCAATTGCCACCATCGAATCGAGTTTGTAGTCCCAATTTGAGTCGTAGAATTGAATTTCAATAATTGCAATTGACGATGGCTCGTAGAAGTTTTGTGACGACAATGTTTGAGAAATCGTCAGAAATAGTACGATTGTGAAAAAAACGCTTGATAATCTTCGCATAACAAAACCTTTAAGATTTGATAACATGGCGTAAAAATACAATTTGGATAGCATTCAAGCAAATTTTTTTCAACGAAATGTCAAAAACGAAGTATAGAGCGGTCAAATACCTCAGTCGAGTGAGTGTTTGAAATTGGGAGCTTTTTGGTTCTTTGCTGTATCAAATCGTAAATTTTCGTCATTGTTGCCGATGTATAGCGATGATTATCAGTAGATTGCATATTTGATTTGTTTCAATTCAGCAATCTTTACACAAACGCTTTAATTATCAGCTCTTTAGGCTTTACATTTGCAATTGAGAAATCACTAACCTTAAAAAATTACAACTATGAAAAAGTCAGTTTTTGTTTTGATTGCAGCCATTGCATTGTCAAGCATGTCGTTTGTTTTATCTCCAATGTGGGTAACTCACCACGATGTATTGAAATTCGATATCGATTTTCCGTCAACCCCAACTCGTACAGTAATGACTGTTGCTGCGCCCATTACCAATAGAGTGCGGCTTGAGCAAAGTGTTGCAGGATTTCCTCATTTTATCTTGGTGTATGAAGATAAAACTGGGGCATATGTGAATGTAAATAAAGTTTGCAACGATAAAGTAGATGCCCACGCTGCTTTTATTGTTGGCGCAGTTGTACGACGCGATGCTCCTATTGTATGGAAATTGGGCACACAGGTAACAGCTAAAATAGAAACTGCGGGAGGAATTAAATGCGATATTCGTGTTTATGTGCAGGCAAACAAGTCGGTAATGATGATTATTGAACAAAACGGTGTTTATGCCGCTCCAGGAGATGTTAATAGGTTTTGGGG
>DYON01000387.1 GCA_020720525.1 Acetofilamentum sp. | reverse complement strand
TATCAGGGCATTTCGGTTTTTAATTCGAATAATTCGTGGTTATCTCAACCGTTTCATCCCTACGGGACGTATTTCTCTCTTTTTTTAGTTACCAATATTCCGTCCCTACGGGACGAAGACGCTTGTTTTTGTTGCAATTTTCGTTTATAATCCTATTTTTCTAAACTCTCAGCCAATCAATTCGTGCTGTTTGAGCTTCTGCTTGCAGAAACTCAAATGCATTCACTGAAATTATCAGGGCATTTCGGTTTTTAATTCGAATAATTCGTGGTTATCTCAACCGTTTCGTCCCTAAGGGACGTATTTCTCTTTTTTTGTTTTTTACCAATATTCCGTCCCTACGGGACGTGGAAGGCGGTTTTTGTATCAGTATTCGTTCATAACCCTGCCAGTGGTTGACATTTTGTTTTAAGCAAACTGCGTAAGGACAAGACACGAAAAACCAGCTTTGCATTGAGGCTGTCTCAAAAGACTAAGCCAGGCACAAACAGAACATTTCAGCGTCCCAGATAGATTGACGCGTTTGGTCTGGCAGGGACATGGAATCGTTGTGTTTGTGCCTGTTACGACGATTCCATGATCCGACTTTTTTCAGTCATTTCAGCTTCCAAAAACCTCCGGAACGATGAAATGTCGTAACGTGAACTTTGATTTGAGACTGCCTCAAAACATCGGCAGCTCCAATGCTGGAGCGAGCCCGTGCAGTAGAGCATATCCTCCAATCAGCAGGTACGGAACGGTTTCAAAGAAACATTCGTATAATTCGAAGTTATCTCAATTCTTCAATTGAGAATAAGCGCTGCAAATGCGATTAGCAAATTCTATTCAACAATCACCTTAAATGGCCAGCGGTTGTTGATAACAACAAAATACATTCCGCTTGCAAGCCCTGTGATGGTGTTGTCGATAAGCTTGGGTTGTACCAAATTGCCCATTACATCCACAACCACTATTTCTTCCACTTCGCCAACAACAAAAATTGGATCGCCAGCTTGAACAATGGATGGGAATAGTTGTATTTGAGAATCCCTGCAATCGACTGCTGCAATGCTCGAATAGGTAAATGCTCCATCGAAATCGGTTTGCTTGAGGCGATAGTATTTACCCGAAGCTTCAACGTCGATTGAATAATTCAAAGATTCATTTGAATTGCCCGCACCGTCAACAATGGCAACAGGAATAAAATCGGCATTAATTGCATCGGCAGTTTCAACAGTGAAATAATCGTTGTTGGTTTCGCTAAGCGTAGTCCAGTTTAAAACTACCTTGCCCTCAGCACAATTTGCTGCAAACAACGCCAATTCTATCGGTAAAGAACCCAGTGAGTGTTTTGCAATGGCAAAATCTGAAAACACTGTCAGATTTCGGCGCACAGCTGTTACCCAACCTGCACCCATACTTTGATCGCTGTTGTTATGAGTACCTTCCGAAACCCAATCGACTGATGAATTTGGTCGCTTAATTACCGCATGAGAAGCTGCCGTTGAACCTTGATTGCTATGCCCACGCGAAGTAAGCGTAACATTGTAATTATACGTACCAGCATCAGGAGTTAATGTCCAAAAACCATAATTGAGCAATTCTTCAAGTAAATCAGTATTCACATACAAGCTTAATGCGCTAATATTTAAAAGTGTGACATGCGGATTGGTAAACGATGCTTCAATATAAGTTAATCCAGACGATGAATTCAGATTGATATTGGCCAATTCGTAGTAAGCAGATGTGCCAACAGGAAAATCGTAAGAACCTGTTGAATTTACATAGCGAAGCAAATTCCCAACTACATACTTATCGGTTGTATGACCAGTAACTGCAGCAGTTGCAGGGTTGCTTACCTCTACTCTGTTGGCACCCGTTACAATTTTTCCGCTGGTAAAAGAAAGAGTACCATCAACATTTACTGATTGATTGATGGTGAATGTGTTGGCATTGGTGGTTTTCTGAATATTAAGGTTGTGGAAATAAGTTAATCCACCACCGCTGAGTGAATTGTCGTTGTCAAGAATATTCACAACACCGTCAGTTCCCAACAAGAACCGATCATTAACAATATTGCCATATACATCTAATCGGCTGTTGGCATGGTTCATAGTTAAAGTACGCA
>DYON01000386.1 GCA_020720525.1 Acetofilamentum sp. | reverse complement strand
AACGATAATTACATCGAATGTTTCACCACACGAATAAGCATTCTAATTCGTTGAGGCTGTCGCAAAAGTCGCGCTTATGCACAAACAGAACATTCCACCTGAACGATGGAATGTCGTAACGCATTCTGTTGTTTTGAGTCAGCCTCTTTTGGTCTATCTGAATGAAATTCAAAATTAGAACAGACCAACTACATTTCCATCTTCGTCGAAATCGATGTTTTCGGCCGATGGAATCGTTGGTAAGCCAGGCATACGCATAATTGCACCTGCAATTGGCACAACAAATCCGGCACCAGAAGCAATCTCAATTTCACGAATATTGACAATAAAACCTTCGGGTCGTCCACGCAAATCGGGATTGTCCGACAATGAATTTTGTGTTTTGGCCATACATACCGAAAGTTTCTCCATACCAAGCTTGGCAAGAGTTTCGAGGTCTTTGCGTGCTTTGAGCGAATACTCAACGCCAGTTGCGCCATACATTTTGGTTGCAATGGTTCCAATTTTTTTCTCCATATCCCACTCTGTGCTATAAAGTGGTTTGAAACACGAAGGACACGATTTGGCTGCCGACAACACTTTTTCGGCCAAGTCGGTTGCTCCATCGCCGCCTTTGGCCCAAGCATCGTTGATAGCCATTGCAATACCATGTTCGTCGCAACGAGCACGAACGGCTTCAATTTCCTCGGCACTGTCGCTGTCGAATTTATTTAAAGCAACTACCGGAGTAAAGCCAAAGCTTTTCATGTTTTCGATGTGCTTGTCGAGGTTGGGCAAACCCTTTTTCACCAGTTCGGCATCGGGAATTGCAAATTGATCTTTGTTTGCTCCACCATGGTATTTCAACGCACGAATGGTAGCAACAATCACAACAGCATTGGGGCGAAGACCCGCAGTTTGGCATTTGATATCGAAAAACTTTTCGGCACCTAAATCGCTGGCAAAACCAGCCTCAGTAACCACATAATCCGAAAGCGACAAACCTATTTTAGTAGCAATAATTGAATTTGTTCCCTGAGCAATATTGGCAAACGGTCCACCATGAATAATGGCTGGAGTGTTTTCGACAGTCTGCACCAAATTGGGCATAATAGCATCTTTGAGCAAAACCGCCATCGATCCTTGTGCATTCAAATCGCGTGCATAAACAGGCTTTTTGTCGAAAGTGAAGCCAATAAATATATTTCCAAGGCGTTCTTTCAGATCTTCTGGGTTTTTGGCCATACAAAGAATAGCCATCACCTCCGAAGCAGCTGTAATATTAAAGCCCGTTTCGCGCGGAATACCATTTGCGATGCCTCCCAAACCAATTACGATATCGCGAAGCGAACGGTCGTTCATGTCCATTACACGTTTCCAGCTAATGGTTCTGGGGTCGATATTCAGACTGCGCTTTTTGTTTTGCAAATTGTTGTCGATAAGCGCCGACAAAAGATTGTTTGCTTTTTCGACTGCCGATAAATCGCCCGTAAAATGAAGGTTGATATCTTCCATCGGAATCACTTGTGCATGACCACCACCGGCAGCACCACCTTTAACGCCAAAAACAGGGCCCAGCGAAGGTTCGCGCAAAACAACAGTGGCTTTTTTGCCAATTTTGTTCAATCCCATGGCCAAACTGATAGAAGTAGTTGTTTTCCCTTCACCAGCTGGTGTTGGTGTGATTGCGGTTACCAATATCAATTTCGCATTTCTGATTTTCTCTTCATCGATATAATGCAAAGGAATTTTTGCCTTGTACTTTCCATAGAGTTCCAAGTCGTCGGGGTTGATATTGAGTTTCTCTCCAATTTTGGTCACATGAAGCATGGTTGCTTCGCGTGCTATTTCGATGTCGCTTTTCATATTGTGGTTTTTAGTAAATGATTTCAAGAGTTAGTCCGAAAACTATTTTCCAGAATAGGCAAAGATAAAACAATAAAATTGAAAAAAATCACTATTTCATGAAATAATTCTCTTCTTTTTTATTGGAAATTCCATTTGTCCACCAATAGCACTAATTTTGTAATACTCATGGCAAGTTTTACTTTTCGTGGTTTTTTTGCTTGGTTAGCCACGAAACACTGCTAATGACATGAATGCTTATTTCTCTCATTTGCTGTGTGTT
>DYON01000056.1 GCA_020720525.1 Acetofilamentum sp. | reverse complement strand
GCATTTATAGTGTAAAAAAAGCACCAACATTAATTTCAAAAACTTCCCTCACTAATCTTTCATTCGAAGGCACTTTAGGCAATGCAGGAACCATAGTAATGAATCTGCATTTCGACAATAAAAAAGTATCAGGAAACTATTATTACACGAAAAACGGAACCGAAATGAGCCTTGAAGGCACAAAAGATGGCAACCACATAGAAGTAACCGAATACAATTGCTACGGAGAAGCAATTGCAGCTTTCGATGGTATTTTGAATGATAATGACAGGTACAAAGGCAGTTGGAAAACTCTATCGGGCAATCGCAGCATAGATTTCAATTTAAAAACAATCTACAACAACCTCAACGATGCGGGAATAAGAGACCCTCTGAACGAATTAGTAGCAACTTACACAGGTCGTTACGGGAGTGGAAACAACAAAGAAAACGGAGCCAATCTCATGGTTAATATCACAAGCATAGAAGGCAATCGCATTATGGGCAATCAAAACGACAACGACTACGAAGACCTGCCGCTTAGTGGTTGCTTCGAGATTCTCAACGAAAATTGCAAGGGCACCAATAATGCTTGCGATGCTTACCGGCTGTTGCTATTTCAACCCAACGAAGAAGCAGATCAAGGGCGGTACGAACTAACTGCAACAATCGGAAATGGATATGTAACATTATCTGGAATTTGGTATAGCTACAATTCTGGTCAAATGCTTCAGGTGAATGTTTCTACAGATTAAAAATCTGGGATGAATTGTTTATGAGGTGCTACAACTCCATTGAAAGAAAATCTTTGAGCTGAAAATGCTGAATACCATTGTGTGTGTTTCCCCTAAAAGGATCCATTGAAATGACCATTTTGGGATAATTGTCTCGAATGCGTGTCCAATTGCCGCTATTAATTGCTATGATCTTCAGTTTTTCGATAGCTGCTCAAAACAGTCAAAATGCCTACCCAGTAGGAACCTATAAGCTTGACGAATCCAGCATCAGTGGTGAGGATCGATTTGGGAGGTTTGGTGAAATCAAGGTGCGAAAATACAAAATGAGTCTCATCATTGTTTCATTAGAAGTGTGCATGGGCGCTCCGACATATAACTCAGGGATTATTGTTGATACAGCATTTTATCGTTATGGCAGAGCGATTCTAACCACAGTCGATGATGCACAATGCCGAATATATCTGTCGTTTAGTTCAGCAGGTGTAAAGGTAATTGAACAAACAGCCAACTATAGTTTTGGCTGCGGATTCGGACACGGTGTTTTTGCTGATGGCTATTACCGTAAAACGTCTCAATGAAACGCACCAATAACATGTTTCACATGAAGATGCCCAGAATTAATTCGGGCAAAAATATTTCGAATTACACGAATATGTATTATATTACAAACAAAATTGCTCTATTTGCACTAAATGTAGTGCATGGTGAGCACAAAGAAGCCATTTTCATATTCGATGTGTAAGTGTTTTATCGATGCTTCCTCGTTTTGTAATTTTCGTCAGAATTATTTGACTTCACTTTCATTTTCTTTGCCATCATTTGTTTTCCTTCTCCAGCAGCCATTTCCATGCAGGTACTATTCGAATTGTTTTATTATCTTCAACAATTGTTTTGTCTTCATTGGCTGTTATCACTAATCCAGATGACAATTTGTTGAGGTTCATTGCTTCAGAAAGACCAGCCATTTCGCGTGCATAAGTCGCAGTGTCAGAAATGTCGTATGATACCTGAATGGCTTCTGAAATAGTATTTCCATCTCTTACAACGAAATCGCATTCATGTTTGTCGGAATGATAAAACACTGTTTTTTTTCTTCTTTTAAGCTCGATAAAAACAAGATTTTCGAGATATCGTCCTGTGTTCCCTGAAAAATTAAATCCAAGTCGCGAAGTCAAAGCATTATCGATAAAATACGTTTTCTTAGGATTTTGAATTTGTTTTTTTAATGAATAATCAAATTTGTTGACTTGAAACAGAAGGTATGTGTCGGCCAGATAAGAGATGTAGTTTTTAATGGTTGTGGGACTTTTGATTCCGGTAGCAACAGTTAAAGAGTTGTTGGATGAAAGTTTGGCGGTATTACTGGCCAAAAAGGTTACCAATTCGATTATTTCGCGTTCGTTAGATAAGTTATTTCTAACCATAACATCGCGATAAAGGATGTTTTCATACAATGCTTTCAGATAATCGTTATCCGAATTATGGAGAAATTGAGGGAAACCGCCCTCGGTTAAATACTGTTGAAAGTTTTTACTCAAGAGCGCTCGTCCTTTTGTTGTCAATGCATCGTTTGGCTGATGCTTCATCCCACGAAACGACAGATACTCACTGAACGAAAATGGATAGAGTTCGTAGGGAATATTCCGGCCAGTAAGTCGTGTCCCTAGCTCTTTGCTTAAAAGAGATGCATTGGATCCAGTCAGATAAATTTTATTACCCGCATCGTATAATCTTCTCACAAACCTTTCCCATTCAGGTATGTTTTGAATTTCGTCAAAATAAAATGTGCTTTGTTCGCCAAAAAGCTCAATAAACACTTCGTGGAGAATTCTGAAATTTTCTGTTTTGAAATGGATGAGTCGTTCATCATCGAAATTAATATAATAATCGCGTTCAATATTTGTATTTCTAATTTGTTGCAACAAAACTGATTTCCCGCACCGACGTATTCCGGATATTATTATTATTTCTTTGCATTTTATCAGGTTTTCAGGGAAATGCCTGTCAACAAATGGTTCAGGTGAAATTACCTTTTGCTCAAGAATCACTTCTTTCAACAAATCTTTCATCTTGTTTTTTTTGCAAATATACAAAGTTTCCATTCAATATGGATACTTTTGCTCAAAAGTCTCCATTTATAATGGACACTTTAAACAGCCAAGCTGGATAAAAAATTGAAAATGTTACTAATTTTTGCGCAGATAATCGGGAAAAAGTCGATTATGTGTGCAAAAAGCGATCGATTAGGTTAATGAGAATAACAATTTATCCGACTTAAAAACTAGTATAAGCCCAATACAACCCATAAATTATTCCAACCATTATGACTATTGAAATCCCTAAAGCAATCCAGTTTTTGATATTTTCGGATCGTTTGTATTTCCTGATTTTCTCACGAATGGCCGTTAAATCGTGCTCAGGTTCTTCGTGATACGGAATTTTGCGCCCACCGGTAGCAACCAAGTAGTATTTTTTTGCCCAATCGTATCCTTTACGTTTCGACATTCGCAAAGCCTCGTTGGCTTTGATGCGAGCAATCATGTCGGCAATATGTCCTGCACCACCACCTATCATAGTGTTGCAAAAATACACATATTTTGTTTAAATTCAGGTCAGAACAATCATTCCGACCTGAATATTTCAAAAAGTCCTACTGTTTCACCAAACGGCTCACCGATGTGATTCCTTGCGATTCGATGCTGATGAAATACAAGCCAGCAGCTAATTCCCTTAGGTCAATTTGATTAAAAGAACCATCAGCAAAGCTAATTTGTTGAACCGTTTTTCCATAGACATCGGTAACTACACAATTAATTGGGCCATTTTCGGCCGAGGAAATAGAAAGAACATCGACCACTGGCACAGGATAAATGGTAAATAAATTGGACTGTTCTTGTTCTATTGCATTGGCAGTGATGTCGATTTTCGCAAGCAGCACATCGTCGGTCAAAACATTTTCTGCAATAGGATACCAAGGCCAAAGGTTGATTGTGTCGGTAAAAGTAGCCGAAATAAACACATCGTTGCCCGAAGCAGCAATAGACGAAGATCGAACGGCACCGATAAAAGTCCCATTCGAATAGGGTTCCACAGTTTTTGTCCAATCGATAGTACCATTGCTATTCCACGAAACAACACAAATATTATTTTCAGCATAATAAGGTGTGGCAGAAAAAGTACCAATAAACAGCTGCGCGCCAATTTTAAGCGTATCGACAAAATCGATTGTAGAATAAACATGTCCAGCAATTGCAGTCAAACCTTTTGTAGAAGTAGAAAATCGATTATCTAGTTTGTTTACCCATTGCACATTGCCATTAAAATCGAACTGCGACATGAAAGAAATAGTATTGCTCCCATTTGTTGTGATGGGACCATTGCCAAGATCGATTGTCTGATCGAAAGGAGCTGTGAGATAAATTCCGTCAGAATTTACTGCTACAAATGGCCAGCGAATGAGGTACGAAGTTGACATGTTATTATCGTAACCATTCACCCATTGAACATCGCCCTGCATGTTGAGGCGAGCAAGAAATAAATCGTTACCGCCGTTTGTTCTATGTAAAGTAAAAGAGCCAAAATAAGTGTCAATACTCGAAAAATAGCCTGTTAGATATAAATTACTGTTGTAAATTGCAATACCAGTTGCTCTTTCGTAGCTTATACCACCAAAGCTTTTGCCATACTGAATCTGTCCATCCGAATTGTAGCAAAGCAACATAGCATCGTCGCTTAAATTCGTCGAAGCGCCAGAAAGCGAAACTGTGTCGAAATCGGCATCTTCGGTAAAACAACCAGCAAGGTAAACATTACCAGAAGGATCAGTAGTAAGCGAAAAGGCACGTTCATCGAAAATTCCTCCACCCGTTTCTACCCATTGCGAATTGCCTGAAGCGTCGAATTTAGCAAGATAAACATCGTAGTAGCCAATAGCATTAACTTGAGTTCCTCCAACAATCACCGAGTCTTCAAATTCACCAGCAATAAAAATATTCCCATCGAAGTCGGTTGTTATCGCTTTAACCTGTTTGAATCCCGTGTTTCCACTCAACACATTGCGCACCCAAAGCAAGCTGCCATCGGAATTGTATTTGGCAAGAAACCAATTGTACCCACCCGAAACACTTACCAAGGGCGTACCTTGAAAATAGGCCGTGTCATAATACGTTCCCGTTTGAAACACATTTCCAGAAGCATCGGTGCATACCTGATACGATTCGTCGGTAGAAGCCGAAACACGCGTCCATTCCCATCCTTGAGCGTTTAAGGGAACAACAATCAAGAGAAAGAAAAAAGCCACGAAAATTTGTAAAGCAGATTTCATCATTTTTTTTTGTTTTTAGATTAGAAATTAATTTGGGTTACTATTTTCTCCAAAGTGCTAATAGGAATCGCTGTTTCAGCAGCGAATAATATGGTCATTTTTTGCTGAGGATACAAAACAATAAGCACATTCATTGGTGTTTCGTCGTTTTCAACACTTTTATTTGTTCCAAGATATGCCTTGTGACCATTAATTTCATATTCTTTCACAGGAACAAAATTCTCACTGCTAGAAGAAGCCATTTCGTAGAAATTCAAATTATAGATACCTAAGGCACCATTTAGCTGATTTACAGTAAACATAGCCGAAAAAATCGAAGGATCGTTCGCTGTAAGAAGACAATTATAGCCTTCAACTTCAAGCCCCTTGATAACTTCATCGAACTTTTCAAAAGTTATTGTAACGGAAAGAGGAACATCGTCTTGAGCTTTCATAAAAAGGCTTAAAAAAGCTGCAGCAACAACAAAAAGAGTCTTTTTCATATAATTTTAAGTATTGCTCTCATCCCAAAAAGGAGAGATAATTATTTCATTTGCAAAAGTACAATACATATTCAAATAATTTGATATGACAAAAGTATGACCGCAATATAATTAATTGATTTAGAATAACTTAAATGCGTAAAATATTTTATTTAGAGAAGAGAAGAGCAATTGCATGATGAATATCAAAAAGGGGTGAAATTCATATATCTTTCAAATTAATCGTAAAAAAAAAATTTTTTTTACTTGATATTACAAATATATAATATCTTTGCCCCCATGAATCCCTTCACCACCCTCTCTCCTTCTCAACGCATTGCTCATCTCGACCAACTCCAGGCCGAACACAAAGCTATGTGCAAAAAAGAAAAAGCATTGGTCTTTTCCAACCGCCCCGCATGCCCTTTTTGCAACCAAACTCATGTACATTCTGTTGGTTTCCGTAATGGTATTAACCACTATCGCTGCACCAGCTGCAAAAAATCGTACTCTGCTCGTACTGGAACCAGCTTTTACTGGATTCACCATCGGCAAAAGTTCGATTTATACATGCAAGATATGCTCACCAACGGACACAAGCCGCTCAAACAAATGTGCCTAAAGTACAAAATCAGTGTACTCACCGCATTCGACTGGCGACACAAAATACTAGCAGCTCTAAATTGCTCACCTAAACAGTTCAAAGGACTTATAGAGCTTCGCAACAGCGCATACCGATTCAGTCGAAAAGGAGCTAGGCTGTCTAAATCGTCTGAAAATGCTCCAGAAAGAACTTCGACTCCTGTGCAATTGTTAATCACAGCCGATTACAACAACAATGCAGGTATCAACATTGCAAGAATCGGCAAATTAAAAGTGAGCGACATCGAACAACACCTTGCCAAGCGAATCGATCAAGACCATGTGATTGTAAGTCCATACAGCAAAGGTATTCACGAGTTTGCCAAAACCAAAAAGCTTGCAATAACAACCTTTTCGGAGCGCAACAATCCACATGAGCTTGACGATAAAAAGGCAAAAGAGCTCAACGAAAAACTTAAGCTGCTTATTATTCAGCAAACAAGGGGTGTGTCAACGAAATACTTAGATCATTACTCGCGCTGGGCAGTAATAACCTACAATCTTCTATCAGAACAATCTGTTAAGCAGCTTAAAAAAGAAATCGAAAATCATAATTCGGCTTGGTATTCTTATGTCAACATTGAAGCGATATACAAACAATTCGCTGTAAAATATTCAGATGAAGATTTTGTACAAACTTCTCATAGACAATGGAAATTTGCTAATAAATTAAAAGTATAAATACTATTCCTCTACAATTTCGTGCTCAACAAACCGAACATCAATCACATAGCCTTTCTTGATCATTAGAAACATTTCCTTTGCATAAGTAGATTCAAATCCCATGTGAACATATTGAGCCATCTCGCCCATTGCAATTCGCAAGTCGCCCGAAAACCAATCTGCAAGAATTTTTCCAGTTTCACCAAACAAAAACTCCATTGGATTTTGGGTGAACGACTTATCAAGTATTTCCAGTTTTGAAAGATACAACCTATCGCTTTCAATCTCCCATGTTGCAATATATCCTCGCCAACAAGCCGAAATTTCACTATCAAAAACAGGTGGATTATCCATCGCCATCAAATAGTTTTCCAAAGGTGTTGAAAGCAAAAAATACTCGTTGCCTTGAAAGATTATTTTTTCCGAGAACTGTGCTGTCATAACATTATTTCGTTAAAAAACACAAGAAAATCGCTTCCTGCATCCATGTTGAGCTTTTTCCTTAAACGATTGCGCTGCTTATTAACCGATTCAACACTAATTCCTTGCAAATTTGAAATTTCTTTGGTTGAAAGATTTAGTTTAAGCAATGCGCATAGTCGCTGATCGACATAGGATATATCAGGAAAATTTGCTTTCAAACTTTGCAAAAAGCCTGGATATGTTTGCTCAAAACGCATCTGAAAAGCTTCCCAGCCTTTTTCGTTGAGCAGCGATTGCGCAACCATTTCGCTCACAGGCTGCATATCAGCTTTTAGCTTTTCATTTTCTATATTCAAATTACCAACAGCTTCTTGCAAATTACTTAGCAACTGGGTTTGAAGTAGCATATTTTGGGTGAGTTCACGCAGCTCCAATTCGCGTCGTTTTGTTTCCACCATTGCAAACTCCATTTCGGATTTTAAACGCTGGTTTTTTTCTTTTAACGCTTTCTGGCGTTGTCTAAAAAACAATAACGAAACAATTATTATTGCAATGAGGGCCAGAAGCAAAAGACTCAAATAGTATCTTTTTTGTTGTTCGCTTTGCTTAGCCAAATTGAGTTCGACTATTTTTCGCTCTTTTGATTCTGTCTCATATTGAATATTGAGTTCATGTATTTTCGAGCTATTTTCGATGCCGAGCAACGAATCGCGCAAAATGGATAGTTCCCTCTCATACCAATATGCATTTTTGTAATCGCTTAGGGCTGCGCTTATTAAGGAAAGTGTTTCGAGCAAATCGGCGCGTTCTTTGGGCGTTTTGAGTGTATTTTGCTGTTTCAAACACGGCTCAGCAAAAGTATATGCTTGGTCAACTTTACCAACGGATAGAAGCTGACGAGCAAGCAATTGACGACTTTGCATTTCGCCAGTGAGGTCGCCCAATTCAATACGCAATTCGATAGCTTTCTCGAAAAAAGGAATGGCTTCGTTGTGCAAACCCAGGTCGGACTTCACTTTTCCCAAATTGTGGGTTGCAAATGCAACTCCATACAAATTATCTTTCTTTTCATACAAAATAAGCGCTTTGCTGTAAAACAATGCTGCATTGTTTAAATCGTTCAAATTCGATTGGTAAACCGTTCCAATATTGTTGAGCGTTGAGGCCATCCCAAGCGTGTCGCACAAACTGCTTTTAATTTTCAAAGCCTGTTTATAGAAATCCAAAGCCTGATTTGGCTGACCAATTTCGATAAAAACAATTCCCAAATTGTTGAGCACAAAGGCGCGACCAGCACTATCGTTTTTGTATTCAAAAACACGTAAAGATTTAAAATAGTTTTGTGCTGCTTCGGGATATCGACCGCTGATGTCGTAAATAGTTCCTATGTTGCTGTATTGACGGGCAACTTGAATCATGTCGCCTGCCGCAAAAGCCAGAGTAAGCGATTTTTGAAACAGCAAAATGGCAATTGGAAAATCGGATTGCATGTACCTTAGCGACCCCAAACCACTGTATCCACGCGACTGACGAACTATATCGCCCGATTCGGTAGCCAACAACAATCCTTGTTTCAAATATTGTAACGACTTTTCTGGCTCCTGCCCCATCATCTCGGTACCTAGTAAATAATATAGGTCGGTTTTTTCCGCAACTGTTTCTGCATTTTTCAATTCACGCAACAAAGAATCACTTCGCTTCTGAGAAAAAACGATTGAAACACAAATCAGAAAAACGAATACGAAAAAGCCTCTCATAGAACAAACGATAAAAAACAGATTAAAAAAACCTGTGCGCAACAAATGCAACGCACAGGATTATTGAATTTGCGCTTAAATAGCTTATTTCTTTTTAGATGTACCCTTTTTCTTAGCTGAAACAGCTTTAGTAGCAGTTTTTTTCGCCGAAGCCGAATCTTTAATATTGGACTGAGCAGCAGCAAGACGAGCAATTGGAACGCGGAATGGTGAGCAGCTCACATAATTCATACCTACGCTGTGGCAGAATTCAACCGAGCTGGGTTCTCCACCATGCTCACCACAAATACCAACTTTGAGTTTTGGATTGGTCTTGCGGCCTTTTTCGGTTCCCATACGAACAAGTTGTCCTACTCCTTCTTGGTCGAGTACCTGGAATGGATCGTATTTCAAAATGCCTTTCTGTAAATAAACGGGAAGGAATTTACCTGCATCGTCGCGACTATAACCAAAAGTCATTTGAGTAAGGTCGTTGGTTCCAAAGCTGAAAAATTCGGCGCTTTTTGCAATTTCGTCGGCAGTAACTGCTGCACGTGGAACTTCAATCATGGTTCCAACCAAATAATCGATTTTGTCTTTGCGCTCAGCAAAAACCTGATTGGCGGTGTTGCGAACCAAGTCAACTTGCATTTGAAGTTCCTTCAATGTTCCAGTGAGCGGAATCATAATTTCAGGTATAGCTTTGATTTTCTTTTTCTTCAGATTCAAAGCTGCTTCGATGATGGCGCGTGCCTGCATTTCCGAAATTTCGGGATAAGTGTTGCCTAAGCGACATCCACGATGTCCGAGCATTGGATTGAATTCGGCAAGTGCTTCAATTCTATTTTTTATAGTGTCAAGAGAAAGATTCATTTCCTTGGACATTTCTTTTTGTCCTTTTTCTTCGTGAGGAACAAATTCGTGCAAAGGTGGATCGAGCAAACGAACGGTAACAGGTAGATCGTGCATGGCTGCAAAAATTCCTTCAAAATCGGCCCGTTGAATTGGCAACAATTTTCCCAAAGCTTTGCGACGTCCAACTTCATCGTCGGCAAGAATCATTTCGCGCATAGCTATGATGCGATCGCCTTCGAAGAACATGTGCTCGGTGCGGCAAAGACCAATTCCCTGTGCACCAAATTCGCGTGCAACTTTCGAATCGTGTGGTGTATCGGCATTGGTGCGAACGGCCATGCGTGCATTTTTGTCGGCCAATTTCATCAATTTTTCAAAATCGCCACTGAGTGTTGCTTCGCTGGTTTCAATTTTGCCATCATAAACTTCGCCAGTTGAACCATTGAGCGAAATGAAATCGCCTTCGTTGTAGGTTTTTCCACCAGCAACAACAACGCGCTTTTTGTAATCGATTTGCAAACTTCCTGCACCCGAAACACAGCATTTTCCCATTCCGCGGGCAACAACAGCTGCATGACTGGTCATTCCACCACGTGCGGTGAGAATACCTTCGGCTACGTTCATCCCTTTAAGGTCTTCAGGCGAGGTTTCGATGCGAACCAAAATCACTTTTTTGCCTTTGGCTGCCCATTCTTCGGCTTCGTCGGCATGAAAAACAATTTGTCCAGTGGCTGCACCTGGCGATGCTGGCAAACCTTTCGATATCGATTTTGCTTTTTTGAGAGCATCAGTATTGAAAACAGGATGCAATAGTTCGTCGAGTTTATTGGGTTCAACACGCAAAACGGCTGTTTTTTCGTCAATCAGCTTCTCGGTGAACATATCCATGGCTATTTTCACCATGGCTGCACCTGTGCGTTTTCCATTGCGGGTTTGAAGCATCCACAATTTGCCTTCCTGAATGGTGAACTCGATGTCTTGCATGTCTTTGTAATGCTTTTCGAGCTTATTCTGAATGGCAAAAAGCTCTTTGTAAAGCTTTGGCATGGCTTCTTCGAGCGATGGGAATTTGGCTGCGCGTTCTTTTTCGGATACACCAGCCAATTTGGCCCAACGTTGCGAACCTTCTTTGGTAATTTGCTGGGGTGTGCGGATACCAGCAACCACATCTTCGCCTTGAGCGTCGATGAGATATTCGCCATTGAATAGGTTTTCGCCTGTACCTGCATCGCGGGTAAAAGCAACTCCAGTGGCCGAAGTTTTTCCCATGTTTCCAAATACCATGGCTTGAACGTTTACAGCTGTTCCCCACTCTACTGGAATATTGTTCAAACGGCGGTAGAGGTCGGCACGTTCGTTGTTCCAGCTATCAAATACGGCAATAACAGCTCCCCAGAGTTGTTCCCATGGATTGGTTGGGAAATCTTTTTTGGTCACTTTTTTTACTGCAACTTTAAAACGTTTTACCATTTCTTTGAGGTCGGCTACAGTAAGGTCGTTGTCGAGTTCGACGCCTTTTTCTTCTTTGATTTTTTCGATAATCTCCTCAAATGGGTCGATGTCTTCTTTCGAAGCGGGTTTCATTCCCATTACAACATCGCCATACATCTGAACGAAACGACGGTACGAATCCCATGCAAAACGCTCGTTGCCCGATTTTTTTGCAATGCTTTTCACTGCATCGTCGCTAAGACCAAGGTTGAGGATGGTGTCCATCATTCCGGGCATCGAAGCACGAGCACCCGAGCGTACAGAAACCAACAACGGATTTTTTTCGTCGCCAAATTTGGCGCCCATGATTTTTTCAAGATATTTGATTCCGCCCTGAACTTCTTTTTCGAGCAGTTTAATCACTTTTTCGCGACCGAGTTTGTTGTATTCGGTGCAAACTTCGGTAGGAATAGTAAATCCGGCAGGAACCGGAACACCAATGAGATTCATTTCGGCCAGGTTGGCACCTTTGCCACCCAACAGATTTTTCATGTCGGCTTTTCCTTCGGCTTTTTTGTTGCCAAAAGTATAAACACGTTTAATAGCTGCCATTTTGAGTTTAATTTTATTGTTGAAATTTTATCGAAGTGCAAAAATACGGAAAAATCTTTTTGCGCTTGTGTAAATTAATCATGAACTTGGTTGAGATTCAATAACTATGAGGTTTGTATTTTAGCTCTTAGAATTCTGTCGGTATTGAATAATGGGGTGATGAATTAAGGTTTGTTTGATTTCATACTTTAAACGAATACCTCTATCTTTTAACCAAGAACTTAAAAACTCAATTACTTGTTCAGTAATCTTCGCAACGTTTGAATCGGTCTCAAAGAGCGTTAGATCAATATCTTCAATTTCTTTTTTTTGAATTAATTTTTCAATCAATGAGCAAGTTAAAATTCGTTACTACTCAGCAGGAATAAGTTTTTGATCAGCCAGATTTGTTAATGCCTTAAA
>DYON01000385.1 GCA_020720525.1 Acetofilamentum sp. | reverse complement strand
TTAGCCGCACAGGAAGAACTAATTGATGCAGGTTTAGAGGAATACGCGCAGCTATAAACACTTTACTGTTCAATTTGTGTGTTAGCAAGCGTGGATGACATATCGCGTGTTACGCCTGTTGATCACTCTAATTCATAATGAATTGACTGTTTTTGGTTTGTCGATCGACCGTCACTAACAGGTAAAATCCATTTACTGCTTCCGCAATCCCACACGCGGGTAAAACCATTACTCTGCATATTTTCCCATTCGCTTAGTTTTGGGTCGAACCGTTCAAGCACCCGGTGTAGTTTGTGTTTTTGATACCGCATTCGCGACGAGAGTGTTCCATTTTTTTCAAGATACCAATAATTTGGTGTGCCCTGATTAACAAACGTAAAACCTAATTTGGCATAAACATTACCTGTACCCCATCTTTTGTCGCAATAAGTAATTACTGGCGTTGTTGCTTCTTTTGCTAATGCCGAAATTAATTTGGCGGCGCCACCAACTACTACGGTGTTTAGGGCGGCTGACATTCTAAGTAATTCTATTCCAGCTGAAAAACGACCAGCTCCAGCGGTTATCAGCATTACGAGCTCGTCGTGATAGTAAAGACCCAGTCGAATTTTAGATTGTATTGTTCCCTGGATATGTGTTGTTACTAAAAAATCAGCAGCATCTGAGTTTAACACGACGCGAACTTCGCATTTGCGCGCTTGTATTTTTCTTTGCACTTTTCCAAGTCTAACAGAAATCATAGATTTCACAATGTTCTGTTGTTGTTTCCACTCATTTTCAAAAATATGGAAAAGCGTAATTCCTGCCGCAGCGCATTTTTTGGTTTTGTCTAAGTGATAGCGCCGAGGATTTACTGAACGTTTTAACAACTGCTGCTCTGAATGCCAAAAAACACCATCAAATTCAAATCCAATATTTTGATCTGGACAAAAAATATCTATTTCTTGTCCATTTAGCACCTTGCGATCTCTGCGTTTGACAGATATTCCCAATGAACTTATAAAATCAACTACTTGTTTTTCAAGTCGTTTCTCTTGGCACTGACACGAACCATATAACACTGGTGTCGAAAATACTTTTCCGCACTCAGCGCATTCTATAAGATGCTGATCGTTAAGCACCGCCATATACAGCAACTTGCCTTGAACCAAATTCTGGTCTGCCTGCCGCATTTTTGATAACCGGGACATCCACACGACGTTTCGCTGTTTCATTGGGTTGTTCTCACCAACTCCAATTGGAAGAAGGTGACTTACCCCGTATCGCTCAATATTAGTTGCAATAGTTTTAGCACGTACGAGCTGGCACATTTGCGGATTTGATACGCCTCTTCGCTCTAGATTACTCTGTTCGATTTTTTTCTTTACAGCAGATAACTGAAAACGATTATCTACCCCGTATCGTTCAGTAAATGTTACCATCCCCCGCGCGTAGCTATCATTCTCCTTGGCTTCTGCAACTGCATTTTTAGACCACGCGGTATTTTGTGTGTGGTGTCCGCCGTAGCGTTTGAGCAGTGTGTCAGCAGTCTTCTTTTTGGAAGCTGGATCCTGCGCAGCACATTTGACACTGCACGTGCGTCGCCATCCAGCCCCAATTCCTGTAAGTTTTACTTTTTTACCACAAACAGCGCAGCTAGGACGTTCTGCGGCTCCGTGAATTAGTGCCCAAATCTTTTCATCAATCGTTTCAAATGGAAACAACACAGCTTGGGCAATTCGCTCTCGAAGATTTGGGTGTGACTTCCATCGACGCGGTTCATATTTTCCATTAACAACAAGTGCCGTTTTTAGCTCATTCGAAAGTACCTGAAAACTGACCATTGAAACTACCTCAATCCATAAATAGCATCATAGTAACACAGCACATAGTGTTTTTGTAGGAGAAATCAGGATGGCAACTCTAGTATCACCCGGTGTTTCAGTATCTGTTATCAATGAATCATTTTTCATTCCGGTTTCGGCGCCCACCGTTCCGTTATTCTTTGTGGCTACAGCTGCGGGGAAAACACAAACAAACGGCATCCCCCCCGCCGCAGGTACTCTTGAGCACAGCGTCGTGCGCACAGTAACTTCACTCACCCAATCGCTTCAGCTATACGGCGTTCCATCTTTC
>DYON01000384.1 GCA_020720525.1 Acetofilamentum sp. | reverse complement strand
TACCCCAACATCACCGCGTGGACACGCGTAGCGCCTACGGCTGGATCGAAATTGGGTAAATAGATATTACTCTGCCAATTTTTTGTAACCGTCTCGTATTACTTGCGCTATCTTTTTTCGTCGTTGCTCAAGAAATCCCCGATATTCCATTAATTGCCAATCATTTGGGAGAGCGTGCCAGTAATACATTTGCTCTAATTCTTGTTCAGAAAATCGAGTCTTGTATGCAGGCACATATTTATCAGGGGCTTTGTCGGAAATATCAATATTGTCTGACCATTCAACCAAAGCATAATTAGCGATTTGATTTGTTTCCCTTTGCTCAGTAACCCCAATGGTTTTTAGATACCCCTTTGGAAACAGATGATGACGGTCAAGTGCAGATTTTTTAGCTTTTATCGCGGGGTCTAATAGTTCATTAACACGCATTTGAGAAAAAAGAACACGTGCATCAAGTAAATTAAGCGCTGCATAATAAGCAAACAGTGATGGCGTACGAGCCGATGAGGTAGCCAGACCGTTTGGAAGCGTGATATTCCAATAATCGTCCGTAAGGGTGTCAGTTACAATTTTATTCAACAGCCTTGCAAATTCATCCGCACTATGAATATCCCTCAGCCTAGTTAAGTCCTGTTCCATGGTTGACTCAAATGAACCAGAATATCTAGCCGTCATAAGTGACATAAAGAACCAGCGCGCAATTGTTTTGCGCAAAATGAAATCATCTACATTAAAGTCGCGTTTTCCAACAAGATAAAAAACGTAACTGTAAAGCAGTGCGTTTTCAGATGAAACCATATCACCGCTTCGGTATCCTGCGGATATAAGAGCTTTCAAAAACTCATGCCAATGTTGCAAATCTAATGTATACGTCTGTGCTTTTTCAAGGATAGCAAACTGTTGTTCGCGACGGCTATCAGAAAATTCACCTGTTTCCAAATCTTTGCCACGCAAAATCGAATAGACGTGTTGGAGGCGTGCGCGTCGAAATCCCAAACCAACACTAACGCGAAGTATCTGTGATGGGTCAGGTTGGATGAAATAATTGAACGCAGATGCCACAGTTGTAGCGGGCTGTCTGGCAGAGCGACAGAAATGCTCCAAATCCGTTCTTCCTTGATCCCAGAAAACTGACATTAGAGTAAGAATAAAATCTGCTTGGTTTAAAATCGTCCCCTTACTGTTAATTCGTACAAAAACTTCGGCAACTTCTTCTTCGTTTACATTATGAGCAAGTTCCAATGCAGTGAAAGGATAATTTTGTAAGTCATACAACTGATCAATTGCCTCAGACAATTCATCTTCTTCGGACTCGCTAACTTCTCGATATTCCCGCAAATTTCGGAAGTAATCTTTGACAAAACGATTACGCGGAATATCACCCGACCACAGGGCGCTTATGTTAGGAATAAATTCAGGGTCACGAACAGTGGCTGCATCGGCAACTTCAAATTTCTGGTCTTTTGGGCGAAATGCAATATAGATTCTGTCTGGTTTGTAGTTTTCTCGCAACACAGGTAAACCCTTGATAACCGCATAAAGCGAAGTAAGACGTTGTTGACCATCCACAATTAACAAACGAGGCACTTTTTGTTTTTTATCGGTTCCGATTTGACGATGTCCGTTGCCAACGCCGTTTGCCCAAAAAAGCAAATAGCCAACAGGAAAACCTTTGTACATCGAATCAAAAAGGTCTCGTACTTTTGAGTTTAGCCAGACAAACGGTCTTTGCAATTCGGGTAAACCAATCTCACCAAGATCAATGTCTGCAATTAATTTGGATAGTGAATAGTTGACTTCTTTGAAAAGTGTTGCGCTCATCTTTGCCTCTCGCCCAAAGTGTGATGTTTTATCGAATTATGGCACATTTTTGGAAAATCTGTGCCTGATATTTATACACAAAAAAGCCCCCGTCCATTGACGAGGGCTTTTGCTTATTTCGCTTTGGATTGACGTTCTTTCATCATTTCCGCGCCAATCTCGCGGACAGATTTCTTCGGCAGTTTTTTTTTGCGGTCGCGTGTGTAATCGCCGTGACCAGATTCGTATTGTTGAATAAAGCGAATCGCGCCTGCGGAACCAAGTTCACGCAATAAAATCTCAAAGCCAATGGTGC
>DYON01000383.1 GCA_020720525.1 Acetofilamentum sp. | reverse complement strand
GCATATATTGATAAAAGTGTGAATAACATTTTGTCTTTTGTTGTGGATTGCTTTTTGTAGAGAAACGAAACACTTTTGAGGAATGGTTTTGGAACGAAAAGGAATGGTCATTATATTAAGTGCATCAGAGAAAGGAAGCGAACAAAGAGTTTCGGTTTATCAAATGAATTTAGATGTGACTGATACTTCCGTAGTTACATAAGAAAAATAATGATCGTTTCCTCAAAAACAGAAGTGCTTTCGTTGCTCGACAAAATGAGAAAATTGTATCGGCTCAAGCAATCGTGAGAAATTCAAAATAACAGAAAAAGATATCAGACTTGAGCATTTAACTCAGCAACGGTTACCTTTCTTTCAGTTAAAAAATACTAGTTGCGTAAGTTAAATGCGAAAAGAAACCAACACTGATAGTTTTAATCGTGAAGAGAGAAAAGAAGTTGTGGATCCAGCAACTGAGTCTTTTCGACGAACGAGAATATCAACCAGTCATTTGACTGGAGTTCGGATCAGATTAAAACGAAGAAAGTAATAGAAAAGAAGTGTTGGGTGTTTTTTCGTGTCTGATGTTTTTTGATGTTTTTAGAATTTGGAAGAAAAGGAAAACAAAAATTAATCTCTCCATTCATTGTTGTATTTTCTTGGTTGAAGTGACAAAATAGTTAAACAAATTAATTCCAAAAAAGAAACGAGGAAAAAGTAAAATAGTAATCAACAGAAAAGATGTGATCAGATAAGAATACAAAAGAAAAATATTACAAATTATTTTTGTGATGTTTTTTAATTTTAATGAGCACCAATTTTCTAATAACTATCGAATCTCAAGAGATGATGTTGATTGCATTTGTCGTTTCTGCATTGGATTGAATTGTTGGGTTGTTGTTCAAAGCGTGGTCGTCCATGGTCAGGCGGGCCATTGGACAACCTCGCGTCCCTCACGAGTCTGTGTGCAAAATTTTTTTTTAGATAGAAGTTAGAGTACCGAAGTGAAGTTTTGGTATCTTCCTGAAGTTTAAAGAGAATTAGTTTAGAAGCATGCAGCAATGCCGAAAGGTAGCGCGCCGTCCCTGACGCGCGGAGGGAGAAAATCACAGCCGGTTGATCTGTGAGTTGGATCCTCGCAAAAATCAACAACCCAATTCCAACATCTCGCAGCGGACTATGTCCTCATGTTGCTGTGGTAGTTTGCCACGGTGTGTAGCAGCAAGTAGTACAAAATGGACGCCATCCCTGAGGACATGGGCGTTGGCCCCTCCAATTCGGGGCGGGAATGATTCAGCAGAGTGGAAAGGCTGTAGGTGTTGGTGGTTTTTGCAGTGCCGTTCGGTGCCACTCGGGGGCTGGATCGTTTCGAGGGTCTTGTAGATGAATTCGAGTGCTGGAAGTGGTGGGACAATTGCTGGAAATTCAAAAGAAACAAAATTAAGCAAAAATACTGGTTACTTGTTACTTTTATTGCATTGTTTCGATAATCAATTCCTATGAAATCGTGTTTTTCCACTTTTGTCTCACGATTATTTTCACCCTATTTATGAAACAAAAATAATCGGTTGAGGCGATTCGATACTCCTCTTCGGCCAGGTCCCAGCGTACAATAGCTCGCGATTCGTCAGTGTTCGCCCTTTCAACAAAGTAATCGTTTTTCGTAAATAAACAAAATCGTTCCAGTGGAAAAAGAATGGATCTACGCCGCTACCGAGAACCAGAAACGAACTCATCCCGTCCGGTGTTAGACGAGGAGATGGAATTCGAGATGTCGCAGAAGGACATCATCCCGTATCCAGGTGCAGCAGAAGATTACAGCTCCTTCATCATGGCCCAATATTTCCTACATCGTCATGGGCAATTCGGCAGCAATTTTGAACAGGAATCCGATCAAAATACATCATCATCATCATCAGAGGACCCGAAAGACAACAAGATCAAAAAGCCACACGGCATCAACGAAGACGAATACCGAGACCGGCTGGATGCCATCGATCCCGCGACGGCAGGTCGAGTCAAAATGGAAAGGATTTTGAAGTCGGCAGAAACGGAAGTACAATGGGCCAAAAAGATCTTAGATGTTCTGATCGATCCGTCGGAGTTGGTACACTGTTCGGAAGAGCAGGAGGCCGAACGATTAGC
>DYON01000382.1 GCA_020720525.1 Acetofilamentum sp. | reverse complement strand
AGAAAATTCATTTTTTTATGAATAGAAATCCCCTCCCATTCCGTAATTTTAACGTACCTTTGCAACCTGAAAACTTGAGCTTTATAACTCTTTTTAATCATGCCGGCCAGCAAAAAAATTACTTCTGCGCTTATTTCCGTTTTCGACAAAACGGGTCTTGAATCTATTATTCAAAAATTGAACGAATTAGGTGTAGTGCTTTATTCCACAGGAGGAACAGCTGATTTTATTAACAAAATGGGAGTGAATGTTACCGACATTTCTGAATTAACTGGCTACCCGCCTGTGTTTCATGGTCGCGTAAAAACATTGCATCCCGCAATATTTGGAGGTATTCTTTATCGCCGCGACAATCCAAGCGATTTGGAACAAGCCAAAGAATTCAATATTTGCTCAATCGATTTGGTGGTTGTCGATTTGTATCCATTCGTAGAAACACTCAAGAAAACTATCGAAGAAGCCGAATTGATTGAAAAAATCGATATTGGCGGAATCAGCCTCATTCGCGCTGCAGCTAAAAACTACAACGATGTGGTAATTGTTCCGTCGAAAGAATACTATTCCGACCTCCTCGAACTTCTTCAAACTGGCGAAACCACAGCCGAGCAACGTCGTTTGTTTGCGACACGTGCATTCGAGGTGTCGTCGCATTACGATTCGCAAATTTTCAGTTGGATGAATAGCAACAACCATGTTGAGGCTACCAAAATAAGTCTCCACAATGGAAGCGAATTGCGCTATGGCGAAAATCCAGCTCAAAAAGCTCGTTTCTATGGAAACATGGATGAATATCTCACCAAACTGAATGGTAAAGAACTCTCATACAACAATTTGCAAGATATTGGTGGTGCTCTCGATTTGCTTGCCGAATTCGACAACAACAGCTGCGTGATTGTGAAACATACCAATGCTTGCGGTGTTGCCTCTGCTACAACCGCAGCCGAAGCTTGGACAAAAGCCTTGAGCTGCGACCCCGTATCTGCGTTTGGAGGAATTGTTGCCTTCAATTGCAAGCTCGACGAAGCTACTTGCATTAAATTAAGCGAATTTTTCTTCGAAGTACTTATTGCGCCCGATTTCGACGAAGCAGGGTTGGCGCAACTTGCATCCAAGAAAAACCGTATAATAGTCCGCCTCAACAAAACCCCACGGGCAACATCGATGGTAAAACAACTCTCTTTTGGTTTTCTTTGGCAAGAAACCGATACCATTATCGAAAATCCACAGCAATGGACGCTCAAGGCTGGCTCTGCTCCTTCGGCTAAAATTGTTGACGACATGTTATTCGGGATGAAAGTGGTTAAGCACCTCAAATCGAATGCAATTGTGTTGGTAAAAGACCAAATGCTAATTGGAAGTGGAACTGGACAAACCAATCGTGTTGATGCTGTAATACAATCAATCGAAAAAGCTGAGAAATTTGGATTCGCTACTACGGGAAGCATTTTGTGTTCGGATGCATTTTTCCCTTTTTCTGACAGCGTAGAAATAGCCTTCAATGCAGGAATAAAAGCCATTATCGAACCAGGCGGCTCTATTCGTGACGAAGACACTATAAAATATTGTTCCGACAACAACGTTACGCTCTTGTTTACTGGAAACCGACATTTCAAACATTAATAATATCTCAACACGACTATGGGACTTTTCAATTTCATGACGAAGGAAATAGCGATGGATTTAGGTACAGCCAACACCATTATCATACACAACGATAAAGTGGTAGTGGACGAACCTTCAATTGTTGCTATCGATCGTACAACCAATAAAATTATTGCAGTGGGTCGAAAAGCTATGCTTATGCACGGCAAGACGCACGAAAATATCAAAACCATTCGCCCGCTACGAGATGGAGTTATTGCCGACTTTATGATTGCCGAGCACATGATGCGCGAGCTTATCAAGATGATTTACACACGTAAACCATTGTTTCCCCCTTCTCTCAAAATGGTAATCAGTATTCCAAGTGGCATCACCGAAGTGGAAGAACGTGCTGTACGCGATTCGGCCGAGCAAGCCGGAGCCAAAGAAGTACGCCTCATTCACGAACCTATGGCTGCTGCTATTGGCATCGGTCTCGCCGTTTTAGAGCCAACAGGAAACATGATTATTGATATTGGTGGTGGAA
>DYON01000381.1 GCA_020720525.1 Acetofilamentum sp. | reverse complement strand
TTTCGGCTTGAATCGGCCAAAATCAGTTGCACCGTGTCGGGCAACGGTTTGTCTTCGGGATACATGTAGGCAAAAGTGATGTTGTTCCAGTATTCGGTGAAAATTTTTGCTGTATCCGAATACTTCTTGTCGTTGGCCAACTCTTCTAATGTGCTTACATACGACCACACATTATCGCTAAACAAAACAACGTTTTTGTTGTCGATTTGAACGGTGTCGAGAATGTAGGAGCTGTCTTTTTGGGCAAATATTGCCGAGCTGCAAAATAGCAACCCAGTCAATATTGATATCGAAATGCTTTTGGTGCTTAACTTCATCCTTTATTTTTTTCTTTTAGCTACAAAGATACTCGATTCTTCGTTATAACCAAAACGGAATCCGAGTTTTTTTGCATCCGATGGCCAGGCTTTTTTCAAATCGTCTTGATAACACGAACTGAAAACTGGAATCGGACGGGTGTAAATACCATAGAACCCGAAGTCCCATTCGTCTTGTTTAAAAAAACGCAAAGGAACACCGCTATCGTCTTGTACCAGGTATTTAGAATGCGAAAGAACGATTTCGCGAATTTTGTTGTATTTGTCTTCGTGCATGCAATACGAGCTCGATTTTACAAAGGTGGTCATGTCGGTTGGGAGCGATTTTAAATATTTTTCGGCTTCGGGCAGAGCTTCGAATCCATCGTTGCGAATACTAACACTGAGGTAGTAAAGTTTGTATAATTTGTTGTCGCCATGTTTCAAAAAGCTGATTTCCACACCGTTGCTGAATTTTTTGTCTATTTTCTGTATTTCTTCGGTTTCACTTATTTTAAGTGTCGCTTCTTTCGAGATGGTTGCAGGGCTTATGTTCTGAATATGCAAATCCATGCGGGCCATGAAAAACAACAATACAGGAATGGTTCCTTTAATTTGTTCGTTGTTCATTTGCGACTTCATGCTTTTGGTAATGTAGAAGCTCAGGTTGAGGTTGTCGCGAATAGCATTGTGCATTGCTCCAAAAAACGATGCAGAGTTGTTTATTTTATTGATGTTTGGAATAATTCCAACAGGCTCAAGAGCAACCATGTAGTATTTTTCGGCATTGGGAAGAAAAGTGTACATGTAGGCAAAGTCGGGCCCAGAGAATGGGTAGAAAGCCGTTTTGGTCGTCTTGTTAATATCGCCCAGCTCTTTATCGATCCAAGGTTTCATCACATCGAGCTTGTCGGTCTGGAAAGTAGCCCAGTTTTTGTCGAGTTCGGACGAATAATTCTTCCATTCTGCTTTTTCGGTGAGTGCTTTCAGCTCGCTGCTGTCGCTTACTGGCATACCGGCTACGTAGCGTGCAATGTCGTTGTAGAAATGATTCAAAACAATTGGTTCTACTTGCTGAGCAACAGAATCGTTTGGAATACTGTCGTTTCCACTGGTTTTGTCGTTGCTACTACTGCCACAGGCAGAAATAAGTGCAATGCCAAGCAAAAGTGCTAAAAATCTGGTTTTCATATAGTTTTGGTTTTATTGGATTTTTGACTGAAGTAATACAAAATGCCGCCAACTGCTATGGTTGCTAGCCCAATAGCCGACTCGATGGGGCGTTCAATTACGAGGAATGTGCCAATGGCTATGTTGAAAGCAATGAAAATGAAAGGAGTAACAGGATAGCCCCAAGTTTTAACGGGGCGTTCGGCTTTTGGGAAGCGAATTCGATGAACATAAACGCCCAAAACCGTCAGAAAGGTAAATATGTTGAGAATAAATCCTGTGTAGGTAATCAATTCATCAAACGAAGCAGTTACTATCAGCACAAAACTGATGGCAAATTGCAACATCAAAGCTGTAATGGGAATATTTCGTTTGGTTTTTTTGGACAGAAATCCCAAAAGATTGAAATCTTCGCCCATCACTTGTGTAACGCGTGGACCAGCAAAAACCATCGAGCTAATCGACGAAATGAGAAGCAACGAAATGGCAATGCTCATAATGCGTCCTACATCGGTTCCAAAAATATGATTAGCTGCCACAAAGCCAACTTCGAGTTGCCCAGCCATGTCGGGAATTGGTGCTACGAGGAGAAAAACAAAATTCAACAACACATACAATGCGGTTACCAGTATTGTTCCAAACAGAAGCGACTTGGGGAGCTGCT
>DYON01000380.1 GCA_020720525.1 Acetofilamentum sp. | reverse complement strand
TTGTTCCCGATTGGCAAAAATATCCCGACTATGGTCGAAATATCAAATATACCATTGGCGAACTCGGGCTTGCAGGCCATTGGGTGAAACTATTTCTGCATTACATGTTTATCCACAAGGCAAAAGGCTACCCTTTTTGGTGGTTGCTGCCCGAATAATAAAGAATTATGGAACACAAAACAAATCCGAAAGTCTATTACGACGAAGCCTACCCACCAATTCCAATGCGAAGAGTCAAGTTTATTCGCAAATTTGTGCTTTGGCAATTCGTTCGCTTTTTGGTAATCAACTACAAAGTGATGCGCATTGTGGCGTATGGGCACTCATAGATTGCGCTGAAGAACGGAGACTCTATTAATGTTAATTCGTAAAACGGAAACCAATATCAGTCATGAATTGAAAATATGTAACTACGATTTATGGTGTTTCGCTCATGCTCGAATGCTGCGTTTATCAATCGCAACATAAGGTCATTTATCCAAGTCGGAACTGATAGCATTGGACAATAACGCAGCAACTCCGCTTCGCAATTACTTGACTTCAATCAATATTTTTCCTTCCTTAAAGCAATCATTTTTCTCATTTCAGCAATCATAAAATATTACTTTTGCTGGCAGAAAACACCATTATGAAAAACATACTCATTTTGGGAGTTGGATTATCAGCATCGACCATGATCCGCTACCTGCTCAAACAAGGAATAGAAAACCAATGGACAGTAACGCTTGCCGACATCAGTCTGGAAGCAGCCCAACAAAAAAGCAAAGGTTTCAGCAACGGCAAAGCAATCCTTTTCGATATTGCCGACGAGAACGGTCTTGCCGAAATGGTTTCTTCGGCCGATTTGGTTGTAAGTATGCTGCCAGCTCGTTTTCATCCATTGGTTGCACAGCAATGTTTGAATTTCTCGAAACATTTGTTCACCGCTTCGTATGTTTCGCCCGAAATGAAAGCCATGAGCGCCGAAGCAGAATCGAAAAACCTGATTTTCTTCAACGAATGCGGTGTCGATCCTGGAATCGACCACATGTCGGCCATGAAAGTGATTGATGAAATCAAAACCAAAGGAGGAAAAATTACTGGTTTCGAATCGAATACCGGTGGCCTCATTGCTCCCGAATACGACAACAATCCGTGGAACTACAAATTCACTTGGAATGCACGCAATGTGATTTTGGCAGGGCAAGCAGGAGCTCGTTTTCTGCACAACGGAAAATACAAATACATTCCTTTTACCCGTTTGTACGAGCGTACCGACCGAGCCAAAGTGTTGAATTATGGCGAATTCGACGTTTATGCCAACCGCGATTCGCTCAGCTACCGCGAAGTATATGGTTTGGCCGACGTGCAAACACTCGTTCGCGGCACCATGCGCCGTCCGGGCTACTGCGAAGCGTGGAACTGTTTTGTTCAGCTTGGAATAACCGACGATACCTATGAGCTCGAGCATCCCGAAAAGCTTACTTACAGAACTTTCATCGAAGCTTTTCTGCCCGAAATGCCCGGATTGAGCGTCGAGGATATTTTCTGCAAATACCTCGGCATCGAAAGAGGTGGTGTTATTTTCAAAAAGATGGAATGGCTGGGGATTTTCGAAAATACTCCTGTGAAAGCTGGTTTTAAAACTCCTGCGCAAATTCTGCAATCAATTGTTGAGCCTAAATGGGCTTTGGGTGAACACGATCTCGACATGATTGTGATGCAGCATACATTCGATTATGAGCTGAATGGAAAAAAATTCCGTCGTCTTTCGTCGATGGTTGTGATTGGAAAAGACAAAACCGACACAGCTATGTCCATAACCGTAGGGATGCCTTTGGCAATTGCCATCGAGCTGTTCCTCACCGGAAAAATAGTAGGCAAAGGCGTTCAAGTTCCTGTAAAACCCGAGTATTACAATCCTATTCTCGAACAACTTGTTCCATTTGGAGTTGAGTTTGTTGAGGAAGAAGTGGAATTGTAGTTTTCTAGTTACATTCTTAGCAATTATTCTTCTTTGGAATAAATACACACTTTCTTCAAAATAATTGAGGGAGTAGATTTTGTATTTGGGAGATAATTTTGTGGGTTGAAATAGCAAATTCATTGCTCTTCAAACAAATATTTTCAAAAAATCTATATCTTTGCATTAA
>DYON01000379.1 GCA_020720525.1 Acetofilamentum sp. | reverse complement strand
GTCGTGGGTTTTTAGAAACAAGAAATTGCAATGTACTTGACTATTTTTTATTTGTTTATACATCTCCGAAACGATAGCACTTTCAAACTCATGTCCGCTCAATCCACCTCTTCGTTTCAGAACTGCTTGTAGAATTCCGTGATCCAAGAAATGGATTTTTGAATTTTTCACCAGTCTTTTGTTGAGATTATTTGTCCATGATGGCAGCGATAATGTTTGATAACTGATTTCGAGGTATCGCATATAGCGAAATACAGTTTTTACACTCACCCCGAGCTGTTTTGCAACTGAAGAAGCATTGATGATTTCTCCGGTGTTTTGAGCAATGTATTGTTGTAGTTTAACGAACGGATCCAGATCCCTGAAGCTTGCCAAATCGCGTATGTCGCGCTCCAGATAGGTTTGAACATATCCGTTTAGCCAATCAAAAATTTCTTCCGCTGTAAGTTCTCTGTCGCTCACAGCTGGATAACCCCCGTAGTTGAGATAATGCTCGTATGCCATCATTTTTAAGCTGTACTCTTTTTGCAAATGGAAGAATGGTTCGGGCTCTTCGAATTTATTTTGAAGCAGTTTAATAAATGCGGAAGGCTCTGTTGGCTCGTTCCAAGCATTTGATTTTAGTTCAGGTAGTGTGAGTGGAAACAATTCTGCTATTAAACATCTGCCGGCAAGGCTCTCTTTTACTTTTTCCATGAGCAATAGTTGACTCGATCCAAGCAGTATATATGCTGGTTCTGCCCATTGATCATACACCGATTTAATGCTCTCTATCAATTGAGGCTCTTTTTGTATTTCATCTAAAATGGCTTTTGGATATTTCTCTTTCCAGTATGCAGCCGTAAGACTTTTGAAATTCTCGCGCATAGTTGGGTCTTCAATGGACAAATATTCGTGATCGGGAAAAACCTTCGAGACAAGTGTTGTTTTGCCAGTCTGTCGGGCTCCCGTAATTACAAGTATTCTTCCAAATTTGGAGCTATGCTTTTTCTGAAGATATGCCGAAATAGTTCTGCTTTTCATATCTTGTTATTTTTCGGCAAAGATAATCATTTTTTATCAATAGTCCAAATATTACGCCGATATATGGACCTTGAGTACAAATATTACGCCGATATATGGACTTCAATGCCAAATATTACGTTTTGTGATTCTCGAAAATCTAATTTTTAACCACACGAACCTCGACCCTTCGGTTCATTTGTTTTTCTTCTTCGGTACGCTCTTGTGTGAGTGGTCTGTTATGTCCAAATCCTTTGTACGACATACGATTGGGGGCAATTCCTTTTTTGATTAAAAAATCGTACACCGTTTTGGCTCTCATTTCCGACAAATTGTCGAAATCGACTGGCTGGCAACAAATGTGCCCTTCTATTGCAATTTCGAGTTTTGGATTGTTTAGCATGATGGTGTATAGCTCTTCCATCACTGGAATCGATTGAGGAAGCGGTATTTCGAGATTGTTGTAAAACGAAATATTCTCGAGCACAATAAGGTCGCCAATTTTTGCACTGGTGATTTTTTCCTCCAGACTTGGTTTTTGGGGTGGAATGCTTGCTACTATTTCGACACGCCGATTTTGGTAAAATTGTATTCCATTGAATTCGATGGTTTCGCCTTTGCCAGCAATAATTGCAGAATCGCAAGAAATATTTTGTGTTGCCAAAACCGATTTTACTGCAGCAGCTCGCCTTTCGGAAAGAATTTGATTTTCTTCTATTGTTCCAATTGAATCGCAAAAGCCAATAATACTTGCTATTTTCGCCTTGTTGATTTCGCAGAATTGAACAACCAAATCGAGCATAGAAGCAGCTTTGCTATCAATCGCATAGAGCGTTGGATTGAAATAAACTACGAATTTTTTGCTTTCTTGAGCCGAAACTCCAATGATAGTTGCGATTAGCACAAAAATGAAAGTAATAGTTTTCATGGGCCGAATGGAATTTGATACCAAATTGAAACGAAACGACACATTGCATTATTGTTTTTGGCTCTAATCTGTATTTGTGTGTTTAGTTTGATTTCGATGCATTGTTATACCAATTTGAAATATATGACAGTCCAAAGGACTTTTATATATTTCATCAATTGGTAAATGTCGACAGAATTAATTGGAATAAAATATAATTCTCGTCGGTATTAAAAGCGAAAAAA
>DYON01000055.1 GCA_020720525.1 Acetofilamentum sp. | reverse complement strand
TACAAAAATATGAGATTCTCAGGCATTTCAATTTTTAAAGTTTCGGATAGTAGTGGTTTTTGGTGTCGAGAACAATGGTCGTCGGCCCATCGTTGCTCAATTCTATTTGCATGTGTTTTCCAAATGCTCCACGAGCAACTGTTTTGCCGAGAATTGCTTCCAGTTTTTCGACAAACAATTCATACATTTGGTTTGCCTTGTTGGGCTCCATTGCTGCGATATACGAAGGACGATTTCCTTTTTTTGTGGCTGCAAGCAAGGTAAACTGACTCACCACCATCATGTCGGCTCCTGTTTGCAACGCATCGCGATTCATAACGCCGTTTTCGTCGTCGAAAATGCGGATTTGTGCTATTTTTTTCAATAGCCAATCCATGTCTTCGTTGGTATCGTTGCAATGAACTCCCAATAGCACCAGCATTCCCGTTTCGATTGACGAAATTTCGATGTTGTCAACTTTCACCGAAGCATGCAAAACTCGCTGCAAAACAGCTTTCATTGAGCGGTTGTTTTTTTCTTGCCCGCTTTCTTTTCTGCTGCAATTTTGTCTTTTACCTGTTCGTAAATCTTCATCGAATCGCAACAAAGTGTGTCGGGCATCAACGAAAAGTTGAAATAAACAGGATTGTGATCGGAATGTGTAAATCCCATATCAATTGTTTTCATACTGTTTACCACCACATTGGGCGAACAGAGATAGTAGTCGATAATGGTGGTTGTGGTTTGACCTTTGGCATAAGCTGCGTTCACATCGCGATTGGTGGGCAGTGTTGGATCGTAAACCCATTTCCAGCCTTTGGGCAAAAAATCGGGAGACACCGAAGTGCCAACCATACGAATTTTGTCGCCACTAACAACAGCCGTACTGTCGAATCCGGGAGGATTTTGATTCCAGTCGCCACCAGCAATTACATAATGTCCTTGGCTGTAAAGATTGAGAAGGTAGCTTCGCAGAAAATAAAATTCCACCAATCGCATGTCGCCTGCATCGCTGTAGGCCGAGTTGTGCGTGTTGATGATATAAAGATCTTTGCCGTTTTCGAGATCGAAGCGCATAATGATGAAGCAACGGTCGAGAAAAAACACGCTCATGGGCCAACTGTAGCTCCCGGGATACGAAACGCGTTGAGCCCATTCGGGCACAAAACGACTGAAACTCATCATGCCCGAGTAAACGCGACCCATTGGGTTGAAAAGAGGAAATGGAACATAAGGTACATCGTAGTTGACTGCCTGCACCGAGCTGTATGTTGGCAAAGCGCTCATAAATGTACTGTCCTGATGGTTCTTGTAAGTTCTTCGGGCATAGAAATCGACTTCTTGCAGAAGAACAAAATCGACACTGTCCATGGACGAAACAATATTAAACACCGAATTGAGGTAGCTTTTATACAGGTCTTTGTTCGGGCGCATGTGGCTGCCACCTTCGTAGAAAAAGTCCATTTCTTTTCCCAGCCCACAATAGCCAATATTCCAACTGATCATCGAAATGTTTTGATCGGGAAACAAAAACGATTTGCGACCTTCCGATATTTTGAGTGTATCGCTCATTGGCGGTGTGTAATTGCGATTTGAGTTTATTGCAATTATGGTTATAAAATAGGCAGCAACCACTCCAATTAAAATCAGAATGACTCGAAGCACAATGCGCAGTATTTTGAAGATCCGCTTTTTCATGTTTTCGGAATAATTTTTGTAAAATTACATATTTTGTTACTACTCAGCAGCGAATTCAACAATAAAATGTTTATAAAAAAAAATTGTAAAGTTAGCCTTGCCAGATTTTGTCTTTTCTTTGACTCATGGAAGAAACGGTAACCATATCGAAAAAAGACTACGAAGATTTAAAGCGGAAATTGCTGAGTTGCGGCAGCAATTATCAGAGGCATTGGCACTGATAAAGCAGTTGCAAAAATCAATTTTACCCATTTTCCGCTTTATCAGAAGTGCTTAGGTATGGGTGCGAAACTTGAGTAATCTTAATTATCACACAACAACATTATGCAAACATCGAAATAATCTGCTCAAACAACATTTCAACGCTAAAAACACTCATTGTTCATCGGCTACCGAATAGCATTCGAAATAATTGACATAAACATTTTGAGCGCCTCGGGATAAACGATAACAACAAAGGCAATTCCATACAAGGCTCCAAAAAGATGAGCATCGTGTCCAATATTGTCTTTTCCACGGTGCGCCATAAACCAAGAATAGCTCAAATAAAGCAACCCGAAAACAAAGGCTGGAATTTCGAAAGGAAAAGGGAAAATCATTAATCCAGCAAGCGGATACAGCATGATGTAAGCAAAAACAACCGACGAAACTGCTCCCGATGCTCCAACAGCCGAATACAAATAGTTGTTGCGATGCTTTCCGTATGCATATAGGGTCGAAAACATTAAACCACCAACATACAACAATCCAAAATAGAGTAAGCCATTTTTGGCAAAAAGAAATAAAAAGCTGAATTCAACGGCTTCGCCAAAAATATAAAGCACCCACATATTTACAAAAAGATGAATAAAATCGGCATGCACAAAGCCGTAGGTGAAAAATCGGTACCATTGGTTTTTGCGCTGAATTTCGTAGGGCGAGAACAACAGCTTTGCATAGAGCTCTCGTTGGTTGAAAGATAAGACGGAGACCGCTACTGTTGCTATAAGAATGATAAGATAAAGATTCATGGGCTTCTATTGTGGAACTTGAGTGAAGTCGATTTCGGAACCCAAAACGCTATGCGGAATCATATAAACGGCAATCTGCACCAACGACGCAACAATAACCCAGACACGTTTTTCGGGTTTTTTGCGTATTACAAAAAATGCAATTAGCCAGAAGATGAGCGAAACAGCAGCTTTATTGTCGGTGAGGTCGTGCCCAATGGGCCAGCCTGTCCAGAAGGCACCAAAAGCAAATTTTTGAACAATGGGTCCCAATACAAAGCCACCAGCCACCAAAGTAAGGGCAGCCCATTTGGTGAGACTTAGGAGCTGTTTGCGGCGTTTTATAGCTTCTAATCCAGCGCGAATACTAAACACAATTGAAAGAACCATAAAAATGATGTGAGGAATCAAAACCCAAATGGGAACTTCGCCTTTATAGCGCAAAACAACGGGTTCTTCGGTGATTTCGATGCGATGGGTGTTTTCGAAAAGCCAAACACGGTACATCATTTTTCCAGCAGGTGGAAGTGGCGGCAATGTGGCCGTAAGCAAGCCCGAATCGTTGTCGAGAACAACCTCTTTCCATTCGTCGTTGCTTTTGAATCGTCGATATTCTACCATGCCTGCTGCTTCGTTGTTTTCTGTTTTTATTTCAACCCGAGCACCATCGTCGCCACCCCAAGTTCGGAGCAATTTGTAATTGACCTGTTCGCCAAAATACTCAACGCTTCCTCTCACCGGAGTAGTGGGACCAGTGAGTCGCTGATAAACCATCACTCCAATAGCAATGATTATCGAAAAAAACCATAACCAAACTGAACGCATAATGTCATTTTACACAAAAATACTAATTTTGAGGAAATTTCGTTTATGCATAACCCATTGTAAAATGGATATCAACAATAAATTGCAGATGATAAAAAAAATTGCTCCTGTTGTTTTGCTTGCGGTGTTGGTACTTGCTTTTGCACGTTGTCGCAAAGATGAGCAAATCAACAACGATCCAAATCTGAAGTTGGAGTTTTCGGCCGATACCATTTATTTCGACACAGTGTTTAGCACTGTCGGAAGCATTACTATTCCATTCAAGGTTTATAATCCGAGCAACGACTATATCAGCATTTCAACCATCAATTTGGTCGGTAGCACTTCGAGCAATTTTCGCATCAATGTGAATGGCCTCTCGGGAACACAGTTTAGCAACATCGAAATTGCTCCAAAGGACAGTATTTTTATTTTTGCAGAAGTAACTGTTGACCCAAACAATTCGAACAATCCTTTTGTTATTGAAGATTCGATTGAGTTTATTACCAACGGAAATCGTCAGAAAGTGAGTTTGGTTGCCTGGGGTCAAGATGCTTATTTTCATTATCCCGATCATCCCGAAACAGAATTCTTACCAGCCTATTCGTTGATATCGGGAAATTGGATCAACGACAAACCCCATGTTATTTATGGATACGGTGTGGTTGACGAAGATTGCACCTTGGTTGTATCGGCTGGAACACAAATATACATGCACAACGATGCAGTATTGTGGGTTTATTCGGGTGGTTCTCTGAAAATGTATGGAGCGCTGAACAACGAAATTACAGTTCAGGGCGACCGGCTCGACGAGTATTACAGCGACCTACCGGGAATGTGGGGAAAAATTTGGCTTTCGGCTGGTAGTATCGACAACGAAATTGATTATGCAATTATCAAAAATGGTCGCATCGGAATTCATGTCGACACATTGGGCGCTTCGCCAAATCCAACGCTCACTATTTCAAATACCAGAATCGAAAACATGAGCACTGCGGCTTTTGTAGCACAAGGCTCGTATGTGAAAGCCGAAAACTGTGTTTTTGGCAGCTCGGGACTCTATTCGGTTGTGTTGAACATTGGTGGCAATTACGATTTTCGGCATTGCACCATTGCCAATTATTGGACTCAAAGCACCCGAAACACCCCTGCTTTGGTTCTAAACAACTATTACAAAGATGTTTACGGTGTTTATCAGGTTCGCGACTTAACCAACGCTTATTTTGGAAATTGTATTGTGTATGGGCCCAACGGCGACGAAGTGTTGCTCGATGCTTATTCGTCGGGTGGTGTTTTCAATTATACATTCGATCATTGCTTGCTGAAAACAACATTAAGTATTACACAAGCTGGTTTTGCAACATGTATAAAAAATGCGGATCCAGTCTTTGTAAATACGGAAACACCCGATTTCAACATTGGTGCAGCTTCGTCGGCCATCGATCGAGGCGATGCAACTATTACAGGCCTTATTTCGACCGATATTCTTGGAAATGCACGCGTTGTTGGTACAGCACCCGATTTAGGGGCGTACGAAAAGCAGTAAAAAAAGAGACTCCGAAGAGTCCCTTTTTCAATAAACAACTTAAATTAGAAATTTGCTCTGAGCGCCATGATAAAGTTGCGTCCAGGTGCAACAATTCCCGAGCTGTAGGGTCGGTAGCGTCGATCGGAGATGTTTTCGAGACCAGCACTTACCGTAAAAGTGTTGTTGATTTGATACATGGCTTTGAAATTGAGTGTGTACCAAGCTGGTGAATAAGGATTTCCGCTGACATCTTTGGCGTAGATTTCCGTTTTTGCTTTTTCTTCTTCGGGCAAGTTGTCGTATTCGACTTCGCCGCAATAGTTGGCATAGAATTGAAGGTCGAGTTTGCCAGTATGGTAGGTTAAACGCGAAACGCCAAATTGAGGCGCAGCGTGTCGCGAAGGACTTGTTGTACCATCGTCGAGTTCTTCTTCGCCTTTTTGATAATTGAAATCGCTTTCAAGAGCGAAACCGCTGGGCAATTTCATTTCGATGCCAAACTGCACACCATACACATTGGCAACCGCTGCATTTTGAATAGCTTGAACTTTACTCATTTCGCCATCGTACATAATGCTATCGAGACCATTTAGCTGAAAATCGCGACGCACCATTGCATTTTGAAGAATGGTGTAATATCCAGTTGCATACAATTTCAAAAAGTCGCCAAAAACTTTCGAAATTCCTAAGTCGGCATTATAAGCATATTCGGCTTCTAAGCTGGGATTGGGTACAATCACTGAACCTGGTTCCGAATCGAATACTTTTCCCATATCGTCAACATTGGGAGCTCGGAAAGCTGTTGCAACATTTGCCGTAACCACCCATTTGTCGCTCGGTCGAAAAACAAAGCCAAGGCTTCCGGTTATGGCACCATTGTTCAAATTGGCTGTGGTATAGGGGAATGGATAAAAAGTTGTATCGAATGTAGCGTCGAGATTGTACTGGCTGTATCGAATTCCAGCTTGAACCATGAATTTATCGGAGAGTTTTTGTTGGTCGGTAACATATCCTCCAAACGAAGCCCAAGTAGATTGTGGATAACGTGCAGCGCCATCTTGAACAATTCCAGTTTCGATGTTTTCATCTATGCCGATAGAAGTAACATCGTTCCAAATACCTTCGACTCCATAGAACAGCGTGTTCTTTTTGCCCAGATTTTTATTAAAATCGAAGTTGACTGAATATGCTTCCACTTTTTCGATTCGCGTTTCCCTATCGGGCTTGTTTAAGTCGCGACTAATGCGGCTCTCTTCGAAATGCTGTTGTGCAAGTCGAATCGAAAGCTGGTCATATACTTTGTTGTTGGCCGAATTTGTGATGCTTAGATTGTTCATCATCCATTTTTGTGGACCATAATTCCATTCGCCATAGCGTGGAAGTCCGTTTTTATAGCGTATATGTCGGTCGTAACGCGAATATTCCGAAGTTTCGGAGTAATGAAATCCGTACTGAAAATCCCATTTCGCATTGGGAGAGAAACGAATTTTCTGCATCATGTTTATTTGCGAATAGCTGGTTGGAGTTTGCACACGCTGATTGTTGTTGGTAACAATGCAATCAACACTGTCTTGACGTTGCACGTAATATGGTTGAAGATATTCATCCGGACCATTGCTTCCCATTTTCAGATCGCCGTAGTTATTGGTACTAATGCTGCTAAGCATAGCCCATTTTTTCCAACCAACATTTACATCGAAATGACCTGTTTTTTCGTTGTTTGCCGACGAATATCGTGTAAGAGCCTTTCCAGTAATGTAGGGCTGGTCGGTCATGGAAAATTTTGGAGTAAGTGTTTGAAAACTCATAACGCCACCAATGGCATCGCTGCCATAAATAACAGAACCAGGTCCAAAAAACACCTCGGTGTTTTCGGTTGCAAATGGATCGAGCGAAATCACATTTTGGATGTTGCCAGAGCGGAAAATGGCAGTATTCATCCGCACCCCGTCGATGGTATATAAAAGACGATTGGTAGCAAAGCCTCTAATCATAGGGCTTCCGCCACCTTGCTGACTTTTTTGGATAAAAACTTTTCCCGATGAACCTAGCAGGTCGGCAGCCGTTTGTGGGTTTTGCAAAGCAATCGATTTGGCCGAAATAGAAATAATAGACGAAGGAACACCCGAAGAAACTTGATTCCAGCGTGTGGCCGATACTATTATTGCATCGATGTTTATTCCGATTGGTTCCATCGATAATTGTAAACCGTTTGCTACAAGCTGCGAATAACTTGTAGATATGGTTTTGTAACCCAGCATTCGTATTTCGATAGTGGTGGAATTTTTAAATGCAGCAATATCGACTTGTCCTTGCAAATTGGTTGTAGCAAATGTATGTGGATTGGCACTTATAAGAGTTGCCATCTCTATTGGTGTATCCGATTTTTGGTCTTTGATGGTGAGAACTTGTGCATGCAAGCACGAAGCAAAAACCAGTAAAAAACCAAGTAAAAAAATCTTTTTCATTTTGTTTTTTGGGGTTAATCATAGAGAATTTCACCAAAGAACTTTTCTTTGGTGGAAAACAAATAATTTATTAACCAATTTTGGGAGGAGGATAGTTGATAAAAACCACCGATTGTGGCAATGAGCAAATATATGGTATTGCAATTGACTTTTTCGAGTAAGTAGTTGTAGCCAAGTTGATTGATGCGGTTGCTTCAAACACAAAAAGATGAGAGAAATTGTGAAGAAAAAAAGCTGTTGGGCTGCTATTGTCGTTTTGAGCCTTCTTTGTATAAACCTCAACCAGTTGTTTTTCTTTGGTATCGCGATAGGCGTGCAAAAAAACCGAATCGCTTGAAAAAGTAGCGGCTTTCACATCGAAGTATTCGCCATTGAAAATGATTTCATCTTCTTTATCGGGCACACGGACAAAGGGCAGTTTGTGTTTTAGCTCCTCTTTAGAAAAACCGAGCACTTCGGCTTCGTCAAAAGCCATTTCGCGCAAGGTTTGCTTGGCTTGTTGGCGCACGTGAATGCGATAGGTGTGAAAAAGCAGATATTGCCCGCCAACCACCGAAAGCAGAAATAGCAAGAGTAAAGAATATTTGCTAAGCTTTTTCACAAAGTAGTATTGGCTGCAAAAGTATTAAAAAAAAAGTGACAAAAGACAGGAATGTATTTGAATATTTTTTTGTTCGCCCACAAGGCAAAAGGGTGCTATTTCATGCAATATTTTGCTTTTTCACCAGCATGGTGAATTGTGTTCCTCTATTCAATTGGCTGTTTACCGTTAATTCAATTCCGTGCAATTCCAAAATTTTGAAAACGATGGATAAGCCGATGCCAAATCCACTTTTGAACTTCACATTAGAAGCTCGTTTGAATGGATTGTAAATGCTATCGATTTCATCGGCAGGTATTCCCAGTCCTTTGTCGGAAACAGTGATTTTTATGAGCTTATCCACAATATCGAATTCCACCAAAACATCTTCGTCAGAAAATTTGCAGGCATTGTCGATGAGATTTCGAAAAACCATTGATAGCAAACCAGCGTTGCCATTGACCAAAAGCTCATTCTCGTTTTCCGGGTATTGAATCTTGGAAATAATCTTTCGTTCAGGATATTTACTTTTGAGTTGGTGGATGGCATCAAAAACAACTTCGTCGAGTCGTAAAGGTTGCAACTGAATTTTTTTGTCGTTGGTGGTCTGGGCCAATTCGAGCAAACTATTGAGCTGTGCATTAAGCCTTTTCAGGTTATTCACCAGTGCAACAACATGCTCTTTATACTCTTCTTCTGAACGGCTCTTGTTCAACAAAAAATCGGACTCCAGAATCATGACCGAAAGCGGAGTGCGAAGTTCGTGAGAGGCGTTTGAGACAAATTCTTTCTGATTGCTGAAAGCCACTTCGAGATTGGCCAACATTTCGTTGAAAGTCCTTGCCAGCAGAACAATTTCATCATTTCCTTTCCCAACCCTAAGCCGTTCGCTCAGTTTTGCCGAATTGATGTTTTTTACGCTTTTAATGATTTTTGAAATTGGCCTAATGGCATTGCTGGCAAAAAAATAGGACAGCATAGTCAACAACAACAAGCAGAGTAACACACTCCAAAAAAGAATCTTTTTCAAGTCGGCAAGGTTCTTTCGGCGAGTATTGTCGTTGGCCAGTACAAGAACTTTGTAGGTTTGGTCCCTAAAAACATGATTGTAGAAAACGCCATCTTTTTCTCCAACAGAAAAATAGCCAACATCGTCTTGTGTAAAATATGAGTTTATTAAAGAGTCGGTAAGATGTTTGGTGTTGTTGCTGTAGATGAGCGTTGAAGAAGCATTTGTGATGACGATTTCTTCTTCGTCCAACAAAATGGTTTCGCGCTGGATTTTTTTGAGCAATGTTGAATCGACCTCTGTTACATCGATTAACAATGTGGCGGAATTCTTGGCGCTGTTGAGCAAGTCTTCTCTGTATCGTTTGAGCTGCGATGTATATGAAAAATAATACACCAATACAGCAAATAGCATAAGAATAATAAAAACAATAGCAGTGAACTGAAACGACAAACGTATTTTAATATTCATGGCTACAATTCTTTTTCGCTGCAATAAAACCCTCGCCCAAACTTGGTGTGAATTAGTTTTAATTCGTAATCTTTATCGATTTTTTTTCGCAAATAATTGATGTAAACGTCAATGATGTTGGTTCCTGGGTCAAAATCGATTCCCCAAATATGCTCAATAATGTATTCGCGAGTGAGCAATTTCCCTTTGTTTTTGAGAAAAGTTTCCAACAAAGCAAATTCCTTGGTTGTCAAATCGATTTTGTGATTTGCACGACTGACCGTTTTATTGTTCAAATTCATTTCAAGATCGGCAATACTCAACACTTCGTCTTGCTGTATGGTTTCGGAACGTCGAAGAAAGACATTTATTCGTGCAAACAATTCGCGAAAATCGAATGGCTTCACCACATAGTCGTCGGCTCCTGCATCGAAACCAGCCAGCTTGTTGTCGGGTGTTCCAAGCGCCGTGAGCATAATAATTGGGACGTTTTTTTCGGTTTGACGTATCTCTTTGCACAAATCATATCCATTGATCAATGGAATATTAATATCCAAAATAATAAGGCTGTAAGAGTTGTTGAGAATCAATTGTTTGCCGATATATCCATCAAAAGCCACATCGGCACTAAATCCCGTTTCTTGCAACTGCTTTACCAGAATTTCAGCCAATCGCTGTTCATCCTCAATAATCAATATTTTGACCTTCTCCATTATGATGGCATTAATACACAAAGATAAAACAATTCGTAGCGAGATCGTTTTTCTAATAGGTTTTTAATATTTAACCCGAGATTTCTAACAGCTTTCTAATAGGCTTCTGGTCGAAGATGTAGTACCTTTGCGGCACAAAATGGAGAGAATAAAACAAGTGTAATGAAAAAAATAAAAATTTCGAGTGAGTTGGCAGTATTACACTCTTTTTGTCGGGGTCATTGCTTTATTGCTGGCTGTAAAATTCATTATTTTCTAAATTCCAATGAGTAAAATAAGTAAAGGTTTTTACAAACAATTGCCCAATGATAATTTCGACTCAAAACATTTGTTTTTTCTGTAGTTCTCATTAAATCACAACCAAGCCAGGCTGCCATATTCATGTAGCAGTAAGCATACAAATACAACAGCAACCAACCCTTTTTAACTCACAAATATTTTTTCTATGGACATGTTTCTACTCATGGTTATCATTTTCGTCGTTGGGTATATTGCCATTGCCCTTGAGCATCCACTAAAAATTGACAAAGCAGCAACCGCCCTCCTAATAGGATCGGCTACATGGGTCGCGTATATTCTTGGCGCATTCGATATTTTAAGCAGTGGAGCTAGCGATGCTTGGACCGAATACATGATGTCCAACCCCAATGCCAACACCCTTGAAGGAATGCGCGGCTTTATTGTTGAAACCGAGATTATTGAACATCTGGGCGAAATAAGCGAGATTCTTTTCTTCTTGTTGGGGGCCATGACCATTGTCGAAATCACCGATCGTCATCAAGGTTTTAAGGTAATTACTGATAAAATCAAAACCACGAACAAAGTCAAATTGTTGTGGATTGTTAGTTTTATCACCTTTTTTCTTTCAGCCATTTTAGACAATCTCACCACCACCATTGTGATGGTAGCCTTGTTGCGAAAGCTCATTGACGACAAACATACCCGATGGTTTTATGCAAGTATGGTGGTGTTGGCGGCCAATGCTGGCGGAGCATGGTCGCCCATTGGCGATGTGACCACTATTATGCTATGGATTGGCGGGCAAGTGACTACATTCAATATCATTTCTCAATTATTTCTCCCCAGTTTGATATGCATCGTTGTTCCTCTCGCATTACTGAGTTTCACCATGAAAGGTCATGTGGCCCGACCCAGCGCTGAATTGGGCGAAAAAACACATACCACAAAATTTGAACGCAATTTCATGTTGACCTTGGGCGTAAGTGGGCTATTATTCGTTCCTGTTTTTAAAACAATTACACACCTTCCACCCTATATGGGAATGCTGTTGAGTTTATCCATCATTTGGATTATCACAGAGATTATGCATAAAAACAAGCCCAAGGAAGAAAGGCTTAGCGTTTCGGCAATTCTAACAAAAGTAGATGTGCCAACTGTGCTGTTTTTCCTTGGAATTTTGTCGGCGGTAGCAGCTTTGCAGTCAGCCGGACAATTAACTTTGCTGGCACAAGGATTAGATGATAGCTTAGGCAACACCTATCTGATTGGCGGAGCCATTGGTTTCTTGTCGGCCATTGTGGACAATGTGCCACTGGTTGCTGGTGCCATGGGAATGTATCCCATTGCCGAACTAGGTTCTACTGGCTACATGGCGAATTTTGTTCAAGACGGTGTGTTTTGGGAATATATCGCTTATACCGCAGGAACAGGCGGAAGCATGCTTATTATCGGTTCGGCAGCAGGGGTTGCGGCCATGGGACTCGAGAAAATCGACTTTATTTGGTACCTAAAACACATTTCTTTGCTTGCACTCATTGGATATCTTGCAGGGATAGGCGTTTATATACTTCAGCATTCTTTGCTGAATTAACAGATTCGATTGGTTAATAATAATCGTTTTTGGTAATTCTAATATGTTTCTAATTACTCATATGAGAGTGTGAGCGTACATTTGCAATGTTAAGAAAACTCAGTGGTTTAGAAATTTGCTGCAAAGGTTATAAATATTTCTATGCCAGCGGCAGTATTTTTTCAAATACATCCATTTAAACATATATATATTGTAATGAGGTGTATAAAGACTTGTTATACTATTATAGTACTCCCGATTTTTTAAGCCACAAAATTATAATTTATTGTTGAGAAGTCATGATTTGTTTTAAAGTTAAGGTTTTAGAGAAATCCGACCAAAACAAATCAGGCTTTAGAACAAATAATTCAGTCGCACTTCACCAATTAATGAGATTGATTTAAATACGAATTGATAATCTGATTTTTCCATTTTTTGTTGAATGTTTGCACGTATGGTTCTGCAAAATAATGGGATTATGAAAGACGATTGACACAGAATCTCTCTTCTATGTACCGTAGCTGCAGATTCAAATAGGTTTACCACGAATTGATTGGCTATATTTTTTAATTTGAGATAACCACGAATTATTCGAATT
>DYON01000378.1 GCA_020720525.1 Acetofilamentum sp. | reverse complement strand
ACGATGTGAAGTTGAATTAATGTAAATTGGTAAAAAAATAACTGATTCGTTTTTTCAAATTGAAAAAAAACAACCAATGAACGAAAGTAAAATATCGGTTCGATATGCAAAAGCTTTTTTTGGCTTAGCCAAAGAAAAAGGACTTCTCGAAACCATAGTAAATGATGTAAAATTGCTCAACGAAGTGCAATCCGATGTCAATTTTCGCATTTTGCTAACCGACCCTGTCATTCGAACATCGCAAAAAAAGGAAATTTTTAAAAATGTATTTCAAGGACAAATCCATGAGCTTACGTTAAAATTTCTGTATCTGATGACCGAAAACGGACGCGAAGAGTATTTGCCCATTACGCTTTTAAATATTTTATCGCTTTACAGCAAACACAGCGGCATAGAACCTGCAACCATAACAAGTACTTACGAATTAAGCCCCGAACTAAGAGCCACATTAAAATTATTCATTGAGCGACATTTTAAATCGAAAGTAGAACTCACTGAAAAAATTGATGAAAGCATCATTGGCGGTTTTATCATTCGCGTAGGCGATAAACAAATGGATTCAAGCATAGTTCGTAAACTCGAAGATACTAAAAAAGCTCTTTTGCATTTTAACGAATGAGTTTTTTTTAAAAAAAAGTAAAAAAATAAAATACAAACCACGATAAAGGTAATAATATGGCTGGAATAAAACCCGCAGAAGTTTCCGAAATTCTTAAAAAGCAATTAGAAGGATTCAATACCGCAGCGCAGCTTGAAGAGGTAGGCACCGTGCTACAGGTAGGCGATGGAATTGCCCGAATTTACGGTCTTTCAAATGTGGAAGCAAATGAAATGATTGAATTTAGCAGTGGCGTAATGGGAATTGTAATGAACCTCGAAGAAGACAACGTAGGGGCTGCAATTCTTGGTGAAACCAACAAAATTAAAGAAGGCGACTCGGTTAAAAGAACCAAACGCATTGCTTCCATTCGAGTAAATGAAAATCTTTTAGGCAGAGTGATTAACACTTTGGGCGAACCCATCGATGGCAAAGGTCCCATTGTAGGTGCTTCGTATGAAATGCCTTTGGAGCGAGTAGCACCAAGCGTTATTTTCAGACAACCCGTTAATGAGCCTTTGCAAACCGGTATCAAAGCCATTGATGCAATGATTCCGATAGGTCGCGGACAGCGCGAGCTTATCATCGGCGACAGACAAACGGGTAAAACCTCTATTGCCATCGATACCATTATCAATCAAAAAGAGTTTTACGACAAAGGACAACCGGTTTACTGTATTTACGTAGCCATTGGTCAAAAAGGTTCTACCATAGCCGGTATTGCCAAAACGCTCGAAGACAACGGAGCTATGGCATACACCGTTATTGTAGCGGCAACGGCGTCTTCGCCTGCTGCGCTTCAATATTATGCACCTTTTGCGGGTGCTGCCATTGGCGAATTTTTCCGCGACACGGGTCGTCCGGCTTTGATTGTTTACGACGATTTGTCAAAACAAGCCGTTTCGTATCGTCAAGTGTCGTTGTTGCTTCGTCGCCCACCCGGACGCGAGGCTTATCCGGGCGATGTGTTCTATTTGCACTCTCGTTTGTTGGAACGTGCAGCCAAAATCATCAATTCCGATGAGGTAGCGCGCAACATGAACGACGTTCCGGCTTCTATCAAGCATTTAATCAAGGGCGGCGGTTCGCTTACAGCACTGCCGATTATCGAAACCCAAGAAGGAGACGTTTCGGCTTACATTCCTACCAACGTAATTTCGATTACCGATGGTCAGATTTTCCTTGACTCCAACTTATTCAATTCGGGTATTCGTCCGGCTATTGACGTAGGAATTTCGGTTTCGCGCGTGGGCGGTAATGCACAAATCAAATCGATGAAAAAAGTTGCCGGAACATTGAAACTCGACCAAGCTCAGTTCCGTGAACTTCAGGCTTTCGCCAAATTTGGCTCCGACCTCGATGCGGCTACAAAAGATGTACTTTCAAAAGGCGAACGCAATGTGGAAGTTTTGAAGCAAGGCTTGAATACTCCTATGAAAGTGAGTCATCAAATAGCCATTATTTTTGCCGGTACAGAAAAACTTTTACGCGATATTCCGGTTGTAAAAGTGAAAGAATTTGAACAAGAATATCTCGAATTTTTGGAACTCAAACACAAAGACGTG
>DYON01000054.1 GCA_020720525.1 Acetofilamentum sp. | reverse complement strand
TTCCAAAAACCTCCGGAACGATGAAATGTCGTAACGTGAACTTTGTTTTGAGACAACCTCATTTCAGAATCTAACAGGCTGGCAACTAAAAAGTTCATTCAAACTTTCAATACCCGCTTTCCAGATCCTGATCGCCATCAGGATGACGAAAAGCGGGTTTAGAGTATATTTTTACCACTTGATGCTTCCGATGTCTCGGAACGTGTGGGAGCGAATGAATTTTTTATTTGCCACCTCACACCTCAAACCGAAACTTCGATTTGTCAATTTCAATCAAAAAGCGGCTGGGATAGGATAGAAAGCCATTGTAGGTAGTTACAAACGATGGCATGGTAAGAACAAGCTGCTCTTTGGCGCGCGAGCAGGCAACATAAAACAAACGGCGTTCTTCTTCGAGTTCTTCGAGATTGCTCATGGCTTTTGAAGATGGAATAAGCCCATCTAGCACATGAGGCACAAAAACAGCATACCATTCCAATCCTTTGGCCGAGTGAATGGTCGAAATGGTCATGGGTTTATCTTCGCCTTCGTCAATCAGAGGCGTGTTTTTGTTGGCAAAGCGCTTCGAAGGCGGATCGAGTGCGAAGTCCGATAAAAACTTATCGATAGCATCGTAGCGACCGGCCAATTCTATCAGCGCAGCAATATCGAGCAAGCGTATCTGATAATCGGACTCGAGCGCTTTGAGCACGGGCGAATAATAATCGCGCATAATTTCGACCTTGGCTGCTACACTTATGTTGGTTCGATTTGCCGAACGAAGTGCACCAAACAAGCTCACCAAATCGTCGGCATGTTTTTTATTGCCAGCTACAATTTCGTCCATGCCTCCTGGTTTGTTTATTTGCTCAACAATTTTGCGCGAAGTCACCGAACCAACGCCCGGAATTAGTTTGAGCACACGATGCCACGAAACTGCATCGTACGGATTTTGGAGCAGCCGCAGATACGAAATCATGTCTTTCACATGGCGGCGCTCAATAAAGGCCAATCCACCCACAGCCACATACGGAATATTGCGTCGGTTGAGCTCGGCTTCGATAAAACGCGCATGCCAAAAAGCCCTCACCAGCACAGCAACCTGATTGAGTTCGACACCTCGCTCGCGCAGATTCAGAATTTCAGTAACAATATACTCGGCTTCGGTTTGCTGGTCGTAAAATTTCCGAACCAGAGGCATGTTTTCGTGTTTGATAGACGAATACAGCTTTTTCTTATATCCGATGCGGGCATTGTGGATAATATCGTTCGTAAAATCGAGAATTCGCTGGTTGCTACGATAGTTTTCTTCAATTTTCACAATTCCACAATCGGGATATTGCTGCGGAAAGCGAAGAATATTTTCGTAGTTGGCACCCCGAAACGAATAAATACTTTGGGCATCGTCGCCAACAACCATCACGTTTTTGTGATGATCGGCAAGCAAATACACAATTTCGCGCTGGGTAACATTGGTATCTTGGTATTCATCGACCATGATGTATTTGTAGTCGTGCTGCATTTTCTGGCGAAACATAGCATTTCCTTTCAGACTATCGCGCAGCACATCCATCAGATCGTCGTAATCCATCAGGTTGCAAATCTTTTTGTATCGCTCGTAACCAGCGGCAATAAGCTTAATTTCGTCGATGTATTCTTCCAGTCCAGTGAAGTCGCTTTCAATTACCTCTTCGATAGTCATATTTCGGTTGCGCGACGAAGAAATAATTTCCTGAATCCTAGCTTTTTTCGGAAAAGCAGTTTCTTTCGAATTGAGCTTCAATTCGGTTTTGATGAGGTCGATGGTATCTTTTGAATCTTCGGTATCGATGATAGAGAAATTGGGCGGCAAATTGAGCATAGCTGCATGCTTTCTCAAAATATAATTAGAAAATGCATGAAATGTGCCTCCGAAAATGCTGCCCGAATTTGCATCGGGAAGAAGTTCCTGCACACGACCAGTCATTTCGGCAGCGGCTTTGCGGGTAAAAGTGAGCAGCAAAATATCGCGAGCAGCAATTCCGCTTTCGAGCATATATGCAGTTCGATAAGTAATAATGCGTGTTTTGCCACTCCCAGCACCAGCAATAACCAGCAAAGGGCCTTTGATGGTTGTAACAGCTTTCAACTGCGAAGCATTGAGTTCGAGGCGGTAGTTGATTTTGTATGTGCTATTAATATCAATCGCCGAATTGTCGGGTTCTCGTTTTTGGATTGAACTGATAATAGATTCAAGCTCCGAAATTTTCTGCTGATCGGCATCGCTTACCATCACTGCTTCGTAATCGTTGGAAGTAATAGATGCAAAATCGGAATCGCTGCTAAGGTTGCGGGCAGGAAGATTTTGCCCTTGATTGCTTCCGCTCACACCAAGTGAGTTGAAAAAGGCATCGAAAAAATCATCGAGCGATTCGTCTTTGGGTTTATTGGACATAGAATATTATTATCGTCAATTAACAGAAAATTAGTTTCTCTTCCAAGTCTTTTTAAAACTTTTCGAAAACACCTTGTACCATTTGTCGCCTTCAGTGTATTTGAGAATTTGGATATTGTAATCGGTTGCACCAGCAATTTTATCGCGAATAGCAAGTTTGGCACCCAGTTGTGTTTGAATAATTTTGGTGTAGCTCACCAGATAGTTGCGTTTCTTGAGTTCGGCAAGCATACTCATAGCCGTGTCGTAGTCTTTCAAACCCATAAAATGCTCTACAGCAAAATACACAAAATTGGCATCGCCACCCGAAACAATATATTTTTGGGTAGTAGGATGCAACAATCCGAAAGTATCTATTCTATTGCTGGTATAAAACACCGCGCACAAATCGAGTTGTTTGACACATTCGGTGTAATTGCTTTTCGCCGCCAAAGCGTTGGTATTTTTCATTAAATTTTGATATTCAACCGCTGGTTTAATTCTATTTTGTTCGCGATAAGCCAAACTGTTGTCGATATTGCACAAAACATTGGCATTGGTAACTTCGATTGCTTGAACAAAAGTAGTTGTGGCATTGGCATAGTCGCCATCGCGCATAAACTTATTGGCTTTGGCAATCAAATCGCTGTAGCTTTTTTCGGCATTGGCGCATTCTTGCGAGAAAATCTTGTTTTTCAACTCGGACATTTTGGCTTCCAAATCTTTATCGGATTCGAGACCATACAATTTCACTTCATCGATTGCTTTCTGATAATTCTGACGAGCTTCGGGCAGTTTATTTCCCCACGCATTCATTTTTCCTTCGTCGATGGTTTTTGTCACCAAAGGTTTTCCAGCTGCACGAATCAGAATTTTGAGGCTATCGTAATGCTGAAACGAATAATTTTCTTCGAGCGAGCGAGCATCTAAGAAAAGTTTGGCTGCCTCGGCATGGTTGCCGCCATTGAGCTGATTTTTGCCAGCAGCAATTGCAATATTGTATCTTTTTTCTTTAATTTTCGCCATTACCTGCACAGCATCGCGATTCGAAATTATATCGGCAGCATACATCTGCTGAAAAGCAAGAGCTTGCGAACAAATTGTTTCGGCATCGTCGAGTTTATCGGCAGCCAATTTCTGACGCGAATTGTCGAGCATATTGTTGTATTTGCCGTTTCGAGCAGCTTTAAAACCTTGCGTCAAACCTTGAATTTCGCCAATAGATGGATAAACCTTGCAAAGGCTATCGCAACGACCAAACTGAACCAATGCTAAATCGTGTTTTTTATTTGCATTTTGCACATTACCAGCTTTCACATATTCCTTACAAAGAGTAGTCATCCATAGCATACTCTCGCTATTACTGATAATATCCGACGAGTACAGCTTCTGATAATTCATACTTTGATTGATATAGTTGCCTGCAATGTCGAGGCGTCCGTTTTCGATTGCTTTCTCGGCAACCTGCAAATAGCTGCGGTAAATTCCATAGCGAGCTTGTGCCAGACCTTTGGTAGCCTGTTCGGTGCAAACCATACCAGGAGTGGTTGTGCACATCCATTTTGCCCTCTCGTAGGTAGCAATAGCTTCGTTGAACTGCTGTTCGCTCGAAAACTTTTCGCCAGTTGAAAGCAACGAGGAATAAATGGTGTTGCCAAGTTGAACCAGAAGCTGTTGGGTAGAAGGATCGGGGTTCATTTTCAGCAATGCGGTATTCACCATCACTGCAGAAGTATCAATATTCCCAATATTGAATTGCATACGCGCCAACTGATACTGCGCAGGAGCATAAAATGGATTCACTTGGAGAGCTTTGTTGTAATCGTTTGCGGCATCTTGAAGTTTACCTTCGGCCATAAAGCTGTTTCCACGCTGACAGAAAAGCTGATCAAGAATTGAAAGTCGCTGATTGAGTTGCACGCGAGCTTGCATAGTTTGCTGTTTGAGGCTTTCCATTTTCGCTCCAAACTGCATTGGGTCGTTGTCCCACAAGCCAAGAGTTTGAGGAAACTGTCGCGCATCGATATTGATAATGGTTGCTTCAACCTCTTTAAGCTCAATATCGTAAAATGAAAGCAAATCGATATTTTCGGTCTGAATACTTTGAACTTTAGCCAAATTGCTAGCAATTACAGGGTCGGTAGCATAATAATCGTTGATATAAGCAACCTGATTCAGGAAATTATTTTTGGTTCTTTCATTGAAAAACAGCTTCTGATTTTCAATGGCAACCGAATACTGCTGATCTTTAATAGTGTCGGAAAACGCCATTTCTGGAATTACAAAGTAGCCCAAATTGTCGTTGAGAGGCACCGAAGTGAATGTTTTATTCACAATCAAAACACCACCATCGCTACCATTTACATGAAGCCCACCAGTTTGTTTTCTAAAAATCTTTGCCACATAATCAATTTCGCCTGGAATTAGTTTTTTAGCGATATTAATCCCTTTGTAGAAAACATCGCCCGTGCCCGAAAAGTTTTTGAGTTCTAAAAGCAATTTATAGTGAGTTGAATCGCGTTTTACAATTTTCTGAGTCATGGTGTAATTCACCGTGAAGGTAGTGTAATCGGCTCTTTTTGGAATTGATTTGGCAATTTCCTGAATAATATAATTGCTGAAGTATTCGCGAGCACCTGGCACTGCAAAATATTGAAATGTAGCACTATACGTAAATTCATTGGTAAGCATTGTTGTTTCTTGAGCCTTGATTTTATGCAAAAATCCCCACAAAAGCGCAACGATAATGCTGAGTAGAAAAGTCTTTTTCATGTACAAAATGGGTTAACGAGGCAAAAGTAATTAAAAATATGCCAAAAAAAAGCTTCTATAAAAACAGACTGTTCACATAGTTATGTTGAAAATATTGATTGGAGATATTACCCAATACGTTTTCTAAAGTTGCTCAAATTCATCCAAATTCGCATCGTCTAAAATCTGCGATTTTCTTTTCAGGTGAATTTCCACCAAATTATCAATATTTCCAACAATATACATTACAAGTTTTTTGTCAATCCACGAGCACAAATCGTCGCAATAAAGCTTCAACGACGACCATTTGTAACCTAAAACATTTTTCGAGAGTCCATGTTTTATGTGGTTGAGGTGAATGTATTGGAAGGCAATAAAAAAATGCGATTCATCATTAATTAAGGTTCTGCGGTAGCGATCGCGAAACAAACTTCCAGTTCGCCTATTTTCCTTATTGAACGCCTGAGAATAGGCATTGAATAGATTCGATAGTGGCAAATGCAGCTTATCGTCGGGTAAATCGCTATTGTTATCAATACCAATGAGAAAGTGAAAATGATTAGGGATTAAACTAAATGCATAGATATTGTAATTCGGGACCAAATATTTTTCAACTAAAGAAATGAAATACAAATAGTTACGTTCCGAAAGGAATATTTTCTCTCGATTATTTCCTTGATTGTAAATATGATAAATTCGCCCTTTTTGAAGTGGAGGGAACATGGTTCAAAGTATTTTGATTTGTAAAAATAGTATTTTTTTTCTACTCGCCAAAAACCCGCCCAAAAACCCTCACAGGGTTTAAAACCCTGTGAGGGTTATGCGGGTATGCGCGTAAGAAGCAAAAGAAAAGAGCAACGAAGATTGAATCAATCTCCCGAAAATTCTTTGATTTTACTTCGATAAATCATAAAAATGTTAGAACGCGACACAAAACCAACATATTTCTTGCCGTCGAGTACAGGCAAATTGTACCAACCCGTTTTGCGAAATTTAGCAATGGCGGTTTCCAGATTATCGCTTAGGGTTACAAACACATCGGGCATCTGCATCAGGTCTTTTACATAAACAGAGTCGTATTTCGATTGGTCGAACATCAATTGTCGCACATCGTCGAGCGAAATAACACCATCGAAATTGCCAGCCTCGTCAACCACAGGGAAAAGATTCCGATTCGAGCGCGAAATAGCTTCAACTAAATTGCGTAAAGTCTGATTTGAGCGAACTATCTCGAACTGAGTTTCAACCATTTCGTTCACCATCAATAAAGTTAGAGCGGTTTTATCGCGGTCGTGAGTAATAAGCTCTCCTTTGCGCGCTAGACCTTGAGTATAAATTGAATATGGTTCTTTGATACGAGTGGTTAGAAAAGCAATACTCGATGTAATAATAAGAGGGATAAAAAGATTGTATCCACCTGTTATTTCAGCAATGAGAAAAATAGCTGTTAATGGAGCCGAAACCACACCTGCAACCATACCAGCCATACCAACAAGTATAAAGTTTGCGGGAGCCAAATTTCCAAATTCGAGCAAATTGACAGTTTTCACAAAAACAGCTCCTACAATCCCTCCCATAAACAAAGCTGGTGCAAATACTCCACCTACCCCACCTGCACCAGTAGTGAGCGAAGTCGCAACCACTTTTAGAATGAGAATCAAACCCAAATAACCCACAAAAGCCCAAGAATTTTCATTGAAAGAATAGAAGAAAGAATTGTTGGCAAGATCGTGAATTTGACCACTTAAAATCATTTTCATGTCCGAATAACCTTCGCCATACAATGGAGGAAGGAAAAAAATCAATGCTCCAACGCCAATTCCAGCAATTAATACTCGAAGAAACTTTTTCTTAATTTTTTGAACTGTTGTTTCTATAAAACTATTGGCGCGCAAAAAGTAAAGCGAAACCAAGCCTGCAAATATTCCCAATACAATGTAGTAAGGAATATTGGCAAAATCGACTTTTCCACGCACTGAAAAGTAAAATTCAATATTTTCGCCAAGTAAAAAAGTTGATACCATTGCTCCAGAGACTGCACTTATAAGCAAAGGAATGATAGACGCTGCGGTAATATCGAGAGCCAAAACCTCAAGCGCAAAGATCAATCCAGCAATGGGAGCTTTGAAAATTGCAGCCATAGCACCCGCAGTTCCAGCCCCAATTAGAAGCATACGCGTTCGATGCGACTGATTGAACCATTCGCCAACATTTGCACCAATAGCAGCTCCAGTAGCCAAAATGGGAGCCTCCATTCCAACTGAGCCGCCCATACCAGAAGTTAGACTGCAGCCAACCATACTCGAATACATATTGTGACGCTTCATTTTGGCACTTCCCTTCGACAATGCGTACAATATGCGCGAAACTCCGTGTCCAATATCATCCTTTATAATATAATACGTAAACAAAACCGTCACAAATATTCCAAGAACAGGCAAAATTAGGTAGTAAATGTTTTCAGATTCAACATTGGCTTGATTGCGCACAAAAGCCTCGATGTAATGAACCGATGTTTTTAAGAGCACAGCCGCAAGACCAGCTATCACTCCAATAAGAATACTCAACAGAAGCACAAATTGCTTGTGTCGGATTAGTTTCTTATAGTATGAAACTGGTTTATCAATTAAATATTCGCGCAACGGCATTGCTTTATTTTGGTGTCAAAGATATTTATTTAACTTTGAAGGAAAAATATTTCTATGGTTCAATTTGAAAAATTCACACTTCAAAACGGTCTTAAAGTTTTGATACACAACGACATTTCAACTCCAATGGCCGTTGTAAATATTCTTTACGGAGTGGGAGCACGCGACGAAGACGAAAACCGAACGGGCTTTGCTCACCTATTCGAGCATTTAATGTTTGGAGGAAGTGTCAATATTCCTGAATACGATACACCCGTAGAACAAGCTGGAGGCGAGAACAATGCGTTCACCAACAACGATTTCACCAATTACTATATATCGTTGCCCGCCAACAATATCGAAACAGCATTCTGGCTCGAATCGGACCGGATGCTCAATTTGGCATTTTCCGAAAAATCGCTCGAAGTGCAGCGCAAGGTGGTGGTGGAAGAATTCAAACAGCGTTATCTCAATCAGCCTTATGGCGACGCATGGTTGCATTTGCGCCCCATGGCATTTAAAACACATCCCTATAAATGGGCAACCATTGGAAAGGAAATTGGACATATCGAAAACGCAACCATGGACGATGTAAAAGCATTTTATTCAAAATGGTACAATCCTGCAAATGCAATTCTTTCGGTTGCTGGTCCACTCGACAGCAAAACAGTTCTTCCACTCATCGAAAAATGGTTTGGCGGAATCGATAAACCACATAGTGCAATTCATCAAATTGCAACCGAACCAGCACAAACCGAAAAGAGAAAACTTGTACTCGAACGCGATGTGCCGTTTCGCTCAGTTTTTAAAGCTTGGCATATGCCCGAACGCAATCATCCCGACTATAAAGTTTGCGATCTCATTTCCGATTTGCTGTCGAATGGTCCTTCGTCGCGATTGTATCAGAATGTTGTAAAAAAGCTCAATTTATTTTCGAGCTTAAACGCTTATATTTCAGGCGATTTTGACCCAGGTTTATTCATGATTCAAGGTGAGCTTTCGGATGGACAAAGTTTCGACGATGCACTTAAAGCAATTGATAACGAAATAGCAGAAATTGTTGCTGGCAATTTCAGCGACCACGAGCTCGAAAAAGTGAAAAACAAAATTGAATCGGCATTCGAATTCGCAAAAACCAGCATCCTCAACAAAGCAATGAATTTAGCGATATACGAATGGATAGGCGACGCCGCCGACATGAACAGCGAAGTGGAAAAATACAAGCAAATAAGTCGCAACGACATTATTCGGGTTGCCAAAACCATTTTTCGCGACAACAATTTGTCGGAGTTGTTTTATGAACCCAGCAAATAACCTTTTCAAAAAAAACTTGTCTTACACTCAGCAATCAATATGAAAAACGATATCGACAGACTTAATCCGCCAACACTCAAATCGTTGCAGTTCGACGGTTTTCCTGAATATCATTCGGGCGTTTTGGGCAAAAATATTCCCTGCTACACCTTCGAAAACAACAGTTCGGGAGTTGTAAAACTCGACCTTGCCATTCCCACAGGTTCGTGGCATCAGCAAAAACCGCTACAGGCTTCTACCACAGCGCGCATGCTCAGCGAAGGAACAAAATCGATGAATGCTTTTGCCATTGCCGAAGCCATCGACTTCAACGGAGCACATATCGACATTGGCGCATCGCATCACTACATCAATTTAAGCATTTATGCCGTTTACGACAAATTGCTATCGATGCTTCCACTTATCCAATCTATTCTCACAGAGCCTTCTTTCCCTGAAAATGAAATGAAGACTTTGCTGGCCAACAACAAGCAAGATTTTGCAATCAGCAGTCGAAAAGTGATGGGAATAGCTCGAAGAGTTTTTCCCGCATTTTTATTTGGCGAGAATCATCCTTATGGAAAGATTCTGAAAGAGAGCGACTTCGACAACCTCGCTGCAGAAGATTTATTCGACTTCTATAAACAAATTTCTTTTCAAGAAAGCAAAGCCTATTTGAGTGGACATGTTGATGGCAATGTAATGTCAGAACTCGACAAACTTTTTGCAAATCCGATTTTTGTAGCAAAAGAATCGTTCATAGAATCCTCTTTTAATATTGAAGAAGCCACTGAAAAACGACATTATATCGAAGTAGCTGAGGCTGTACAATCTGCAATTGTTTTCGGAGTACCAGTTGTTGGTCGAAAACACGAAGACTTTCCGCTGCTAATGCTTGCAAACACCATTTTGGGAGGCTATTTTGGCAGCAGATTGATGAAATCGATCCGCGAAGAAAAGGGACTCACCTATGGAATTTCGTCAGGAATATCCACAAAACCATATTCAGCACATTTGAGTATTCAAACCGAGGTTAAAGCCGAAACAACTTCAATTGCCGTTGATGAAATTTTTAAAGAAATTTCTCGTTTATCAACAAAACCAGTCAGCAACGAAGAATTGAACACCGCTCGCAACTATCTTTTTGGACATTTTCTACGCAGTATGGACGGTCCTTTTCAGCTATCGGACAGACTTCAGACTGTGCATCCCGAAGGATTGCTTCCCGAAATTTATTACAGCAACTATTGGAACAAAGCAGTTTCGGCAACACCCGACGATATTTTGAACACAGTTCGTAAATACCTCATTCCTGAAAACATGCATGTGTTGATTGTTGGAAAAGACAAATAAATTATGACCTCACATCGCTTCCTTATTGCAATTTTTGTTCTGCTCGTGCAGACACAATTGCTATGGGGAGCACTAAATGCGCCTTCATTGCGCTGTCTCGATACAAAAAGTAATGGCGATGTTGAACTCATTTGGGTTGTTCCAAGCGATCCTGGAGGTGTTTTCGATGAATACGAAATTTTCTATTCTACAAGTCTTGCTGGTCCCTATATCCAGATAGCCAACATCAACATTTATGCTCAGAGCAACTATCTGCATGTTGGTGCTAATGCTCAGATACAACAAGGTTTTTATTATATGGTAACTCGTTCCGACGCTCCTACATATCAGTACTCGTCGGAAAGCGACACCTTATCAACCATCATGCTTTCGGTTGCAAATCCATTGAATGGAACAGCACCAATGAACTGGAATCAGCTTCACAATCCTGTTCTGCCTACATCTGGCAATTACAGCATTTATTATGAGTATCCGATAGGAATATGGAATCTGAGTGGAACGAGTAGCAGTACTTTTTTTACCGACACCATCGATATTTGCAACAGTTTCATCAATTTCAGAATCGAGCAACCCGATGCAATGGGCTGTATTTCTGTTTCGTCGATTGATGGCGATATTTATCAGAATCTGATTCCACCCGAAATTCCAATTCTCGACAGCGTATCGGTTGATCGATTAACTCAAAATGCAACATTGGGCTGGCAACCATCCGCTTCGGGCGATACCGAAGGATATATTATTTATCAATTTCTTGCAGGCGTGTGGACACCAATCGACACTGTATGGGGAATTGGAACCACTTCGTACGAAAACCTACTTTCGAATGCCGATACCAATCCCGAATCGTATTGTATAGCTGCAATCGATTCATGTGGAATTACCAGTCCTCTTACCAACGGTCACACATCTACGATTCTGACTGCATCTGCCGATATTTGTGGCCGCTCCATTGAACTGGGATGGACTGAATATCTTGGTTTCTCGGGTGGAGTAGCACAATACGACATCTTTTTTTCTGAGAATGGAAGTCCATTTACCCTGTTGACATCGGTATCTGGATCAACTACTCAATTCACTGCTAACGGGCTCAACGATGGAAGCAATTATTGCTACTATATCAATGCCGTTTCGCTATTGGGGCTGCATTCCTCATCTGAAATTGCCTGCGTTTCGGTCAATTTCCCCGATTTACCTTCATACATTTATATTCGCACGGCATCAGTTCAGCCAGATGGCTCTGTTTTTATCCACTGGATTGTTGATCCAACGGTGTATGTGAAAGCATTCTCGCTTCAAAATTCATTTTCCGCTTCAGGTCCATTCCTTTCGATTGACTACCACACTTTTTCGGGACAATCGGATTACAACTTTAACGATTTGATTACAAATGCCAACGATCGACCCGTCTTTTACCGAGTGGTTGTTATAGACAGTTGCAACAACGAAGCGATGAGTAGCGATACCGCAAAAACAATTCATCTGCATGGAAAAGCGCTGAGTGACCTCACCAACGAAATTGAATGGAACGATTACGAAGGTTGGCCAACCGGAATTCAAGAGTTGCGTCTTTATCGTTCGGTCGATGGTATTCCCGACCCAATTCCCATTGCCACATTTCCACCAGGTTTTGGAAACAGCATCGATGATGTTGCGACTTTTATTTTGAGTAATGGACTTTTCACCTACAGGCTAGAGGCAATAGAAGCAGCTGGCAATCCATTTGGATTCGTCGATACTGCCAGCTCGAACTCCTTTTCTATACAGCAAATTCCACGTATATTTATTGCCAATGCATTTGCTCCAGATGGTTACAACAAAACATTCTGTCCAATGGGAGTATTCATCGACCACAATTCATATTCATTTATCGTCTTTAATAAACTAGGTGAAGAAATGTTTAACAGCACCAACTTCAACGAATGCTGGGATGGGAATAACGATGGCTCCCCTGCACCATTAGGAGTTTACCATTATGTATTATCGCTTGAACTACCCGATGGACAGTCGTTTCATAAAAAAGGACATATTATATTGATTCGGTAACAATAAAGCTTTCTCTTAATTTTCAAAGTCGATGCAGGATGGTTTTCCAAACCCTGAATGATGTTTGAATGTAATCAATCTCGGCATATTCTTGCATAAATCGTTGAAAATATGCTTCGCGAGCTGTGTAGGCCGCCCAGCCTTGCTGGTTTTGATAGAGTTCGGCTTGGATGACCTTGATCTCCTTTC
>DYON01000377.1 GCA_020720525.1 Acetofilamentum sp. | reverse complement strand
CGTGCATGATCGATGATTTTTTCGTCGCGCACTAAATCGATATGTTTGAAATCGATGTCGCCACTCTGACGAGTTCCCATAATATCGCCTGGACCTCTCAATTTTAAGTCGGCTTCTGCAATTTTGAAACCATCGTTTGTTTCGAGCATTGCTTTTAATCGTGTTTTTGCTTCGTTGCTAAGCGTTTGCGAGCCAATAAGGATGCAATACGATTGAAATAGACCTCGACCCACACGCCCGCGCAGCTGGTGAAGTTGCGAAAGCCCAAATCGTTCGGCATTTTCAATAATCATTACCGACGCATTCGAAACATCGACACCAACTTCAATCACAGTTGTAGAGACCAAAATGTCGATAAGTCCTTTGGTGAATCGATTCATGACAAAGTCCTTTTCATCCAGACTCATTCTTCCGTGAAGAATTCCAACTTCATATTTAGGCATCGAGAAGTCGCGGATAATTGCGTCGTATCCATTTTCGAGAGCAACAAGGTCGAGCTTTTCGCTTTCCTTGATTAGTGGATAAACCACATAAACTTGCCTTCCTGCTGCAACTTCGCGACGAATAATTTCCCAAGCATGAATCCGTTGGTTGTCGAAATAGAAAATGGTGTTGACTTCTTTTCTGCCAGGAGGTAATTCATTGATAATTGAGACATCAAGATCGCCATAAAACGTCATTGCCAATGTTCGTGGGATAGGAGTGGCTGTCATGACCAAAACATGAGGCGTTTCGTTGTTTTTTGCCTGAATTTTAGCGCGTTGCATTACTCCAAATCGATGTTGTTCATCAATAACAGCAAGTCCAAGTTTGTGAAAAACAACTACTTCTTCAATTAAAGCATGGGTGCCAATAATAATATTGATTGTTCCGTTGGCTAATTCGGATATAATTTGCTTGCGGGCTTTGCTTTTTGTGCTTCCGGTTAGAAGTGCTACCGATACATCGCTGTTTTTCACCCATTTAGAAATAGTGTTGAAATGCTGTTGTGCAAGAATTTCAGTTGGAGCTAAAATGCAAGCCTGATATCCATTGTCGGTAGCAATGAGCATTGCCATAAGAGCAACCACTGTTTTACCACTTCCAACATCTCCCTGAAGTAAACGGTTCATTCTGAACCCGCTTCCAACATCGCGGCGTATTTCTTTGGTGACTTCTTTTTGAGCGTTTGTCAATTCAAAACCAAGTGCATGGTTGAAGAATGCACTGAAGTTTTCCCCAACTTTTTCGAAAATAATTTTTGAAGGATTTTTTTTGCGTTTATCCGAATTAATTCGATGTCGAAGTTGAAGCAGCAGTGCTTCCTCGAACCTGAATCGTTTAATGCTTCTATCGAGACTGTTGTGATCGGAAGGAATGTGAATATTTTGAAACGCCTGATTAATTTCAGGAAGTTTGAGCGATTTTAGAAGCCATAAAGGCAGCGTTTCGGGAATTTGTCCTTTCACATTTGCAATAACTTGCGCTGCAAGTAAAGAAATTGCTTTCGAGTCGAGTCCGCGCTTTTTGAGTTTTTCAGTTGTGTAATAAACAGGTTGAAATTTTCCAGAAAAAGGAAGTCGAGCATACTCTTCGGCGGTGAGTAATTCTGGATGAGAAATATATGGTTCATCTTTAAAAACTGTCACTTTCCCAAAAATGAAATAAGGCGTATTGGTTTGAATTTTTTCGGTTACCCATTTGAAATTTTGGAACCAAATAATTTTTATTGAGCCAGTTTTGTCCGAAAAGATACCTTCCAGTCTAGAATGCGGAGTTTTTCCACTTATGTCGAAGAATTTGAAAACACCAGACAACTGAACAAAAGAATCGTCGGGTGAAATATGATTGATTGGAATTATTTTGGTTCTGTCAACATATCTGAACGGGAAGTAGGTTAGTAAGTGAGCGAACTCGGAAATATTTAATTCAGCATCGAGGAGTAAAGCTTTAGTATGCCCAACACCTTTGAGAAATTCGATTTTGTTATGAAGGATTTGGGGTTGCATGGGGCAAAGGTATGAATAAAATATTTCATATTATTTAAAATATGGGTAATAAAAAAAATATATCTAAAATCTAATTAAGTTGTATCTTTGCCCCATGCAACCCTTCACCACCCTCTCCTATTCAAACCGCATCCTCCACCTCGATCGTCTCCGAATCGAGCATAAAATCCTGCACC
>DYON01000053.1 GCA_020720525.1 Acetofilamentum sp. | reverse complement strand
AATTGATAATTGATAATTGAATAAAAAAAAAGTCGGCGAAATGCCGACTTTTTTTATTATTGTTCAAATTGGAAAAAGATTCTACTTTATACACTGCAAATCAACTTTTTACAATTTTAAATTCAGTACGTCTATTTTGTTGATGTTCTTCTTCGGTACACGGAACTTTGCGTGAGCCTTCACATTCGCATTTGTTGATGAGTTGCGATTCGCCGTATCCTTTGCCGTAGATTCTGTCGGGATTCGAAATACGTGCTTTGATATAGGCAGCAGAAGATTTTGCCCGCCTATCGGACAACTTTTCGTTATATGCGTACGAACCTCGGCAATCGGTGTGCGAGCCGAGCTCTATTTCGATGGACGGATTTTCGTTCATCACCACCACGATTTTGTCTAATTCGACAGCAGCATCGGGTCGGATTTCCGATTTATTCAAATCAAAATATATGGGTTTTATTCCGAACATTTTTCCTAAATCTGAACCGACAGTAATTTTTTTAAGAGTTATTTTTAAATCTTCGTGTATGTTATATTGTCCTTCATGGTCTAATATTTTGGTGTAATTGGCGGTTTCTGTCAAATATCCGCTTTTTTGCATCTTTAAATTATAGGATATTTTATCGTTAAGTTTGTTGTCTTTCAAATTGCGTTGAAAATCGCCGGTTTCGGGTGTCAAAATCGTTTCGGTTTGCATGTTCAGAGTGTTTATGAAGCTTACATGAACACTGTCGATAATTTCGTGGGTTTCAAAGTCGGTAATTTGACAATACAGAGAAAAAGTCGGGACTTTTTCCAATATCAAATCGGAAATAATAATGCGTTCCTCTCCCGAAGCGTCTGCGGTGTTTTGTCCTTCGGAATAGAGCGATTTTGTTCCTTTGAGTTTGTGAAGTACATAATTTTTCACTTTAAATTCGTATTTTCCGGTTTCATCGGTGTTGTGTGTTCCAACGATTGCTCCGGTGTTGTCGTATAAATTAACCGTTACATTCGACAAAATTGTGCCTTTGGTATCGTAGGCTGTTCCTTTGATTATTTTTTCAAAAATAAAGGGTTTCAAAAGTTTGAAAGCGTAAATATCGTCATCGCCTTTTCCGGTTATTCTGTTGGAAGAGAAATATCCGCTTTTTTGCGGTGTGTCTAATATAAAAGCAAAATCGTCGTTGCTGCTGTTTACAGGGATTCCTAAATTTTCGGGCTTTGAGATAGCATTCAAATCGGCAGCATTGACATAGAACACATCCAAGCCTCCCAATCCTGGGAATCCGTCCGATGAGAAAAACAATATATTATCCCGGTGCAGAAAGGGAAACATTTCGTTGCCTTCGGTGTTTACACCTTTCCCGAGGTTTTTGGGTGTAGACCACGTGCTGTCGGCAATGCGATAAGTTACATACAAATCCACACCGCCTATTCCGCCCGGCATGTCGGAAGCAAAAATCATGGTTTTCCCATCGGGGGTCAAAGTTGGGTGCCCTACTGAATATTCGATGCTGTTGAAGGGCATCGAAACGGGGTTTGCCCATTTTCCGTTCACAAATTCATCGGTAAACAGTTGAAGTTTAATGACATCATCTGAGCTTTTTTTCCCATAATTGTTTCGTGTGAATGCCATAAAGGTCCCATCGTTGGAAAATGAAGCCGTCCCTTCGTGATATTTTTTATTCACTTTGGCTCGAAATTTTTCAATGTTACTGAATTGCATCGAAGAATCAATATCTGCGACATATAAATCGAGAAAAGGTAAATTGTTCCAATTCCATATTCTTTTTACAGGTTGAATAACATTATTGGTGGAAGAATAAACAATTTTTTCGTTGTAATATGCTGCTCCGAAATCTTCTTGGACCGTGTTAATCTCGAGATTTTTAATCGAAAATTGACCTTTGTCTTTCATCAATAAATTGTAGAAACCGGGATTGGAATTGTGCATTGCGGCACGTGAATCATTTTTATCCGAGGCATAATATTTATTCATCCATGCTTCGGATTCCGGATATTTACCGTTTACGGCAAGAACATAAGCATATTGATACACATCATGGCTGGTTTTATCCTCGGCTGCCATAATTTGAAAATAATAATCTTCCGATTTTATATAATCGCCGATATTGTAGTAACTTTCGGCTAATTTGCGTTTTATATCCGTTGTTTTATCGGTTATTTGTTCAAATTTTTCAATGGTTTGGTCGTAGGAATAATAATTGTAAGATTTTTCGCCTTTGATAACAGTGGCATTTTGAGCGAACGAACTTGCGAATATCACTGTTAAAAAAAGATATGTTAGAGTATATTTTTTTTTCATTTGTTATTGATTTTAGATTTCTTTGATAAAAACAGAATTAAAAATAACGAGGAGAACGGATTTTCTGAGCTTCTTTGAAGAAAAAATCATATTGAAGCATGATTTCGTGGCTTCCTCCGTTGTATTTGAAAGTTCGATTAACAAAAGACCAATCGTATGAATAACCTACTGCCAAACGTGGTGTGATGTAAGCACCAAGCAAAACACCACACGCATCGCCGGTTCGATACATTGCACCCAACCATATTCGGTCTTTATAAAGAATTTGTGCCGACAAATCGACTTCCATCGGAGCGGCGCTTGTTACTTTTAGAAAGGTGGTGGGTTTCAATTTGAAATCTTCATTAATTTTATAGAGATAGCCTGCAATCAAAAAATAATGTTTTTCTTCGCCGCCCAAATTCGTGGAACCGGAAACGGAATTTTCTTTAAAATTATTCTCTAAAAGTTTTGGAATTGAGACTCCGATATAATATTTGTCGGTAAAATAATACAAACCGAACCCGAAATTCGGCAATAAATCGCTTTGGATATTTTTTTCAAACGCTTGGTCTTGTTGGTCTTCAAGTTGTAGATCCGACAATTTGTTTCGCATAACATTTAATCCGCCTTTCAAGCCAAATGCCAATTGAGAACGTTGTGTAATGCGAATACGGTACGAAAAATCGGCATAAAACGAGGTGTTATTCGTAGGTCCGATTTTATCGTTTATCACCGAAAGACCAATTCCTGCATTTTTAATAAAGAGCGGAGAGTGCATCGTGAGGGTTTGAGTTGTTGGAGCTCCGTCAAATCCCACCCATTGTGTTCGGTGTAAAAATGAGACTGTCAAGGCATCACGACTGCCTGCGTATGCAGGATTAATTGCCAAAGTGTTGAACATGTAATGGGTAAACATTGGGTCTTGCTGTGCTTTCAGAAATTGAGAAAGCGACAAGAGAACGATAATCAATGTAAATTTTATTTTCATGTGTTTTGTTTTATTTATATATTGATAATAAGATAAAAATGAGACAGATTTAGAAAAGTGAATCTGTCTCATCTCTTTTTTTATTTTGATAAATAGATGTAACCTTTTATTGGTTTAACACCGGACTTTCCTGTTTCGATAATATAAAAATAAGTTCCCTCGGGTAATTGCTCTCCATCGACCGAAACGCCGTACATATTGGTTCCGTCCCAATTGTTAAGATACGGTGATGCTTCGTAAATTTTGTTTCCCCATCGGTTTAAAATAATCACTTTATGGTCGGGATATTGTTCCAATCCGGTAATAACCCAAGTATCATTTTTACCATCGTTGTTCGGCGATATGCCTTCGGGGATAAAGAGTGTTAAATCGACTGTTACACTTTCCGTGTCGGTGTTATTATCAATAGTTGGATCAAATTCGTTTCCGATAACGGTAGCAGTATTGAGAAAATCCCCTGTTGCATTGACTTCTACAGTAATTTCGAGTGAGAGTGAATCACCGCTTGCAAGAGTTCCGATTGTCCAAATTCCGGTAGATACCACGTAGTTTCCGTTTGAATTATCGGAAATATATGTATAACCCGATGGCAATTGGTCGCTCATCGAAACGCCTGTTGCTCCGCTCGGACCATGGTTGAAAACTTTGAGCGTGAAAACGACTTGCGAACCGACGGGAGCGTTGGTGTTATTGACCGATTTTATCAAACTCAAATCACAAACAGCATCAGCAGTAACGGATATTTCATCGTTATTATTATCAGAATTTGGGTCGGGCTGGTTGCCTGTAATCACGGCTGAATTCGTGTAATTTCCGGTCGAATTTACGCTTGCCGTAATTTGAATCGAAACACTTGTTCCGTTTGTTAAATTTCCGACAGTCCACACACCTGTTGTTGCATCGTAAGCTCCTGCCGAATTATCGGTAATGTATGTGAAACCTGTCGGCATTTGGTCGGTAACGCTAACGCCTGAGGCATCACTTGGTCCATTATTGGTTGCAGTTAGAGTAAAGACAATCTGTGTACCGATATTTGCAATCATATTATCAACAGTTTTTTCGATACTTAAATCGGAAACAGCCCCGGGATTTACAACAGCATCGTCATCGTTATTATCAGGATTCGGGTCTTGCTCGCTTCCGGTAACGCCGGCAGAATTGATATAATTGCCGGCAGAATTGACTGAGGCTGTAATTTGTATTGATACAGATTCTTGGTTCGAGAGATTACCAATAGTCCAAATTCCTGTAGCGGAGTTATAGTTTTCGTTGCTGTCATCGGAAACAAAAGTGTATCCGGAAGGCAATAAGTCAGAGACTGTAACACCTGTTGCATCGCTTGGTCCGTTGTTTATAACTGTTAATGTAAAAATTACATTTGTACCGACATCGGCACCTGTATTGTTTACTGTTTTAATCATTTCTAAATCAGCCAAGGGTATTGGATCGAGTGTAATATCATCGACATTATTGTCCGGATTCGGGTCAGCTTCATCTCCGGTAACGTTTGCAAAATTCTTATAATCCCCGGTTGCATTCACAAGAGCAGTGATTTGCAGGCTGACTGATTGCAGGTATGCCAAATTGCCAATGTTCCAAGTGGGTTCGTTCCAAGTTCCCACAGATGGATTTGCACTTACGAAAGTAAAACCTGTGGGCAAAATGTCGGAAACCGTTACGTTGGTCGCATCGCTTAATCCGTTATTTGTAACTGTCAGTGTAAAAATGACATTGCTTGTTACGAGAGGAGTTAAAATATCCACCGATTTCACAATCGACAAATCGGCTCCGGGAACAGGACTTACAATAGCATCGTCCTCGTTATTATCAGGATTCAAATCAAGTTCGTTTCCTGAAACACTTGCTGAGTTTATATAGATACCGCTTGGCTTAACCGAAGCTGTTATTTCCAATGATTCGGAAGCTCCAAAGGCAAGGTTTCCGATATTCCAATTCGGAGCAAGCCACGAACCGATTGAGGGATTTGCACTGATAAAATCGAAACCGGAGGGTAAAATATCGGTAACATTTACGCCTGTGGCATCGCTCAGTCCGTTATTGGTGACAGAAATTGTAAAAATAACATTGCTTCCGACAACAGCATTTGGTAGATTAACTGTTTTTAGTAAACTTAAATCCGAAATCGGAATCGGTTCAGGTGTTACATCATCGGTATTATCATCAGGATTGGGATCTGTAATATCTCCCGATACAATTGCTGTATTTGTGTACATGCCGTTGGCTTTAACTGTTGCCGTTATTTCCAAAGATACGGAAAGCCCGTTTGCGAGATTACCGATATTCCAAACGCCTGAAACTGAATTATAAGTTCCAACTCCATTATCTGATAAATAATCATAACCGGAAGGCAATAAATCATTAACACTAACATTGACAGCATCACTCGGACCGTTATTTGTTACCGTAAGAGTAAACACAAGATTGCTTCCGACATTGGGAGTCATATTATCACAAATTTTCACTATTGACAAATCCGAGAGTGGTGTCGGGCTTACAGTTTCATCATCGGAATTATTTTCCGGAACAGGGTCGTGTTCAAAGGCTGTTACATTTGCCGAATTGGTATAATTACCACTCACTTTGACAGTCGCTGTGATGTTGAGCGAAACCGAACTTCCGAAAGCCATATTGCCCACATTCCATATACCGGAAATATTATCGTATGCTCCTGCCGAATTATCTGAAAGATATGTGAATCCATCGGGAAGAATATCATTTACAATAACATTTGTGGCATCACTCAAACCATTATTGGTAACCGTTAAAGTAAAAACAACATCAGAACCGACCGTTTGAGTCGAATTATCAACCGATTTTAAAATCGATAAATCTGCAGAAGGAGTTGGTGTTACAGTAATTTCATCTTCATTATTTTCAGGGATTAAATCTTCTTCATCGCCGGTAACAGTTGCATGATTCAAATAGGAACCGTTTGCCGTTACCATTGCTGTAATTTCCAATGAAGCAGTACTGAGATAATCCAGATTTCCGACAGTCCATAAGCCCGTTCCGGAATCGTATGCTCCAAGTCCGTTATCTGAAACATAATCATATCCGTTAGGGAGTATATCGGTAATTAAAACATCTGTTGCATTACTCAGTCCATTGTTTGTAACTGTTAATGTAAATACAACATTTTCTCCGACGTAAGCAGTTGAATTATCTACGGTTTTTACAACCGACAAATCGGCTGTTGAAATTGGTGTTATATTAGCATCATCATCATTATTATCCGGATTTGTATCCAATTCGTCACCCGAAACAGATGCAGTATTAAGATAAATGCCTGTTGCTTTTACCATTGCGGTGATATCAAGTGTTTCAACAGATGTATTATTCAAATTTCCAATTGTCCAAGTTCCTGTTCCCGAATCGTATGTACCTACGGTTGCTGTGTAAGATACAAAATCATATCCGTCGGGCAATGCATCTGTTACTGAGACATTTGTAGCATCGCTCGGTCCGTTATTTGTAACCTGAATACTGAAAACAACGTTGGAACCTACATTTTGAGTAGATAAATTGACGTTTTTTACAAGTTGTATATCGCATACAGGTATTTCGCCCACTGTAACATTATCTTCATTATTGTTGATATCAGGGTCATCTTCGTTGCCTGTAACGGTTGCCGAATTGGTATAATTTCCGTTTGCATAAACGAAGGCTGTGATTTCGATGGAAACAGAATTTCCGATTGCAAGATTTCCGATTGTCCATGTTCCGGAATTATAATTTCCTCCCGAATTATCCGAAACATAGATGAAACCGCTTGGCAAATTATCGGTTACAATTACACCTGTTGCATTACTCGGCCCGTTATTTGTTACGATTAAAGTGAACACAACATTGCTTCCAACTTCCGCCGTAGCATTGTTTACTGTTTTATCAATCGATAAATCGGCTAACGGATTGGGAATGACGGTCTCATCATCATCATTGTTATCGAGATTCGAGTCTGTTTCGTTTCCTGTAACCGTTGCATTGTTCAAATAATCGCCCGAAACTTTTACCTGAGCTGTAATATCTAATGAAACAGAATTTGTATTTGCAAGGTTTCCGATTGTCCAAGTTCCCGTTCCGGAATCATAAGCCGATGCACCGTTATCTGAGATATAAATGTAACCATCGGGCAAAATATCTGTTACCATTACTCCGGTTGCATCGCTCGGTCCATTGTTTGTAACTGTTAAGGTAAATACAACATTTCCAAGAACATCAGGTGTTGAATTATCAACCGATTTTAGAATCGATAAATCGCTTACCGGAACCGGCGTAATTGTTACATCGTCTTCATTATTGTCAGTATCAGTATCATGCTCGTTACCCGAAACATTGGCAACATTAACATAATTGCCCGAAGCATCAACGGAAGCTGTTATTTCTAGTGAAGCAGAAGAACTGGTGGCGAGATTTCCGACAGTCCAAACGCCTGAAACTGAATTATAAGCTCCGGTACTCGGAGTATTTGAAATGTATGTAAAACCATTGGGTAAAATATCATTGACAATGACACCTGTTGCAGCACTCGGTCCGTTATTTGTAACATTGATTGTAAAAACAACATTGCTGCCCGCATATTGTGTTGTGGGGGTGGCTGTTTTCGTGATACTTAAATCGGTACAAGCAATAACTTCAACCAATGCTTGATTGTTTAAAGTACTTGAACAATAGCCATTATCTGAGGTGAAAGTGATATAATTGTTTCCGAGTAATAATGAAGATTGAGGTATTGTAAATTCTAAATCGCCACCGTTGCCGGTATTTGTCGTTATTAAAGTACTCCCAATATAAGCCGAATAGGTAAATCCATTTTGAGATAAATGAATGGTAACCGTGGCATCGGAAGCGTAGCATAAATCATTGACACTTGATACCGTTAAAGTATTTAGAGGTTCGTGAATTATAGAAATATCAACCGTCGATGCATCAGAACATGCCCCGTTTACGATATTCCACTGATACACGTAATCCCCGAAAACTGTTCCGTTGACAACTGTATTATTCTGATTTGCATTAGCAAAAAGTGATGTTGAGGGACCGGAGAGTTGAGTCCACGTTCCAATTCCGGGTGCCGCAAGATTCGCGTTGAGATTAACAGGCAGAAATTCGCAAAACGAATTATCACTGCCTGCTGTCGAAGGAATTGTCGTGCTTCGAAGTACAGATACATTATCGGATAAGCTGCAAGAGCCTTCGGAACTTGTCCATACAAATTGATAAGTTCCATCTGTATTTAGTCCTGTGATATTTGAACTTGGGCTGTTTGGAGAAACAATCGTTGTTGTTTCGGGTCCTGAAAATTGAGACCATGTTCCTATACCTGTGGCAATGGTATTTCCTGTCATTAAAAGAGATGTGGCATCGCAAATGCTTTTGTCGATACCTGCGTCAGGTGTCGAAGGTGGATTGGGCGAAGCAAAAGTGAGATCAACTTGGTCGGCACTTGCGGCGCAGACCGTTCCGTTAGTAATTCGCCATTCAAAAGTGTACAATCCTGCTGCCGATGGGTTCGATAAATACGTTGTGGGTAATCCGGGATTATCGATTGTTACGGTTCCTGCTCCCGAAAGTAATGTCCAAGCACCAACTCCGCTTGTTGGGGTATTTCCTAAAAGTTGAGAGGTTAAAATACACGCTGATGCTTGATCTGCTCCGGCATTTGCTACAGTGGGCGGATTATAAACATTCACACGAACAATATCACTGAAATTTCCGCACCAATTATATGTTACCTGCCATTTAAGAATATATGTTCCCTGTATCAAACCTGTTACAAGAGTATTTGGGTCGGTGTTCAGCGAAAAAGTAGGCGTATTGGGTCCGCTTACCCAAGACCATGTAGCAGTTCCGACTCCGGGTGAAGAAGCCGTCATGGCAACAGAAGTTCCTCCGCCGGTGCAAATTTCTTTATCGACACCCGCATCGGGTTGCGAACCAAATGGCGAAACCTGAATAAGAACATCATCAAACGTTGAAGGACAAGCGTAAACCACAGGGACAGTGTATCTAAAAGTGTAATCCCCTGCCGATACAAGATTTGAAGCAATGGCTGTATAGTCTCCGGTAGTTGTAATCGTAGAACCTAAGGCAGAAACTTCTGTCCAAGTTCCGGTAGTGCCGTCGGTTCCTGTGAGTAAAACAGAACTTGCATCACAAAGTTGCCTGTCGGAACCGGCATTTGCCGGAGCTGAAACCGAAATGAGCACGATATCGGTTGAAGCCGGACAATAAGGACCTGAGCTGATATTCCATTGCAACTGATATTGCCCAGTTACCAGCCCTGTTATACTTGCTGCAGGATTTGTTACGCTTGAAAAAGTCGGATTATTTTCACCGGTTCCCGATACGGACCAAAATCCGGAACCTACTGTTGGCGTGTTTGCAGCTAAAACAGCCGATGTTGCACTGCAAACTGCTTGATCCGGTCCTGCATTAGCAGTTGAGGGGGGTGTTGATACAAAAACCGAGACTTGGTCGTTTGTCGCAGGGCAGACACCATAAGCGACTTGCCAATTGAAGACATAAGCTCCCGATGTTAAATTTGAAACATTGGCTGTGGACGAGTTGATATTTGAAAAAACGACTCCGGCTGCTCCCGATGTTTGAGTCCAAACACCTGTCCCCACAGCAGGATTCGTTGCTGCAAGATTTGTTGCAGTTCCGCACAAAGTGATATCCGGCCCCGCAACCGCATTACTTGCAGTTGGACTTATTGTAATAAAAACAGTATCTCTCGTTGTTTGACACCCGGAATTTGTAATAGCCCACTCAATTTCGTAGTTTCCATTTATCATACTTGTTATTGTGGTATTGTTGTCATGAATGTCTGTAATTGATGGTGAATTTGGTCCGTTGAGAATTGTCCATGTTCCTGTTCCGACAGTTGGGCTATTTCCTTCCAGAGTCGAAGTAACCGTTCCGTCAGCATTGCATTGATTTGGCCCCGCATTTGCAATACTCGGTCCGGCAGTCGTTCCTATTGATATCACGACAACATCAGTTGCCGATGCACAAGCACTTGCAACTGTCCACGTGAACGTGTATGTTTCGCCTTGTACTAATTCAGTTACTGTTGGATCGGGGTCGTGAATGTTTGAAAAAATAACGCCCGAACTCGGCACAACAGTCCACGTTCCTGTTTCATTATCTGCCGGAGGCGAAGCGTCTAAATAAACAACAGAATTACTGCAAATTGTTTGATCTGCACCGGCAGCTGTTGTTGATGTATAAGGAGTAGAAACCACAACCCGAACATCGTCTTGTGTTGTAGAGCACCCTGAACCTCCGGAAATGAGCCATCTGAAAAAATATTCTCCCTCCACTAAATTACTGATATGCGAGGAACGGTTGTAAATATCCGAATAAACAGCTGTTGTGGGTCCGTTGACTTGCGACCATTTTCCGGTTCCAGCGGCAGGGTTGTTGCCTGCCAAATCAGTTTCAATGATATTACAGGCTAAAATTTGATCGGTTCCTGCATTCGATGCCGTGGGTGATTGTGAAATTGTGATAACCGTCTGTGCATAAGCATCTTCACACTCAATACCGGTTTGGTAACGCCTGAAAAGCACATTGTATGAACCGTACTGCGTAAATGTAATGGTCTGATTGTTATTTCCGGCAGTTGTCCAATTGCCGGTATAAGGTCCGTTTACAATGCGGTATTGTGTTGATGAACCATTTGTGTATGTAACGTTAGCATTCATCGTACCGCATGGTCGTATTTGATCTCCGCTTGTTATTGAAATAGACGGTGGAGTTGAGTAGAAGATTTGCACATTGTCTGATGTTGAACACCCACTGATAGAATTTTGTATTGTCATACGAAAAGTGTAGCTTGAAGTTCCATCTAATCCTGTTACTGAAGTTACCGGATCGTTTGGGGTAACAATTGTTGAAAGTGGACTTGCCGGAGCGGTTTGTGTCCAAGTTACAACTTCATTTGCATATTGGGGTGCATTTCCCGATAATACTGCTGTTGTGGAAGCATTGCAATAGCGAATATCTGCTCCTGCGTTTGCAGCAGTTACCGCCTGTGTGGCGGCAGGTACGGTAATTTGCATTTCATCGGTTCCCGTTACACAAGGACCTGTAACCGACCAGCGAAGAATATATATACCTTGTATAAGATTGCTGACAGTAGTGTTTCTTACATTGACATTACCAAAAGTCGGAATATTGGGTCCGCTCACCAGCGACCATGTTCCAATTTGTCCACCCGCTCCGTTTCCTCCAATACTTGCATTTAAGGGTGTTGATTGAGTTGAAGTATAGCAATTGCCCAAAATCTGGTCGGGACCTGCACTGACAGGAGTTTGTCCGCCATAATTGGTAACGACAACATCATCGAAAGATGTGCAGCTTCCGTTTGTTATTGTCCAACGTAATGTTGTACTTCCCTGGGCTGTGTTTAAGAGTGTAAAAGGAGAAACCGGATTTGTAAGTTGAGAAACGGTTATCCCGGCACTTCCGGTTCCGGAACCTGTCCACGCTCCTGTTTCTCCGCTCCCGGCAGAATTAGCAGCTAAAACACCCGAACCCGGACAGGTTGCTTGGTCGGGTCCTGCATTGGCTGTGCTTATTGGATTTACAGTATTTGTCACTTCATCGAAAACAATTTGACCGTCCTGACAGGTTGCTGTTATGCGGAACTTATACGCAATTCCCGAAGTATATCCCGTAACATTGGTTATCAATTCATTCGGGTCGGTGATGCTGGTTGAAGGACCACCTACCTGAGTCCATTTGGCGGCAACTGTGATGAGTCCCTGCGAGTTCCCGTTGAGGGTCATCACTTGATTTTGGCATAATGTACCGTCGATTCCGGCATTCACTGTACAATTTTGGGAATATCCGTATTCAGATATTCCAAAAATTAAAAAAAAGAAAACTAAATGTGTAATTTTTTTTACCATACTCATGTATTTATAGGAAATTTTATTTATGTTTTTCAGGATAATTTAAAAAAATAAAATTAAACAAATAATTCACGAAATTTTTATTGTATCGAATGCAATCATTTAAAATCTAAAAATATTATTCAATTTCCTACACTTACGTATTTTTTAAAAAAAATGTTTCAGATTAATATCTTTTTATCTTTTTTGTTTCTATACAAAATATTAAAGAAGTCTAATTTTCAAGGCGATAAAATCAATATTATACAAATTTCAGATGTTGTCAAATTTTTAGGTTTTCATAATTATTTGCCAATTATTCAAATATCCGCCCTGATAATTACGGGTAATAATTAAAAAATCACTGAGCAGAATTATTAAAATAAAAATTGACACTAAAAAAAATCGGCGTTTTTACCGACTTTAATTATTCCTTCGGTAAATCTTCGCAGGCACTGCCATCGTTATCGCG
>DYON01000052.1 GCA_020720525.1 Acetofilamentum sp. | reverse complement strand
CCTTTACGGGCGCTCCAGTTACCGAAAATCTTTTGGGTCGATATCTTATCATCAATGATTATATACAAACAGGAAACTCAAGTCTGATTCCCTATGATTCGCTTCCGGTAAATATTTTTATCGATTTTTTCGACCCACTGGGAAACAAATGTGTCGTTAAAAGGGTTTTTGTCATAAATACTATGGTGAAAGTATTTTCGGTTACCAATGGAACTCTTGGTTTTGAACCACACCAACTCGCATTGGGCCGATCGTCGGATGTTGTTGTTGTAGTTATTCTGCGAAACGGACAAATTGGCGTTGCTAACCGGCAATCGTACGAAAAACTAAAACCTTCAACCGACAATTTGTCGTCGATTGAAGTGAAATTGTTTGGCGAAAAGCTTTTCACATTTGGGCAACTCGAATTTGAAGCAGCTTTCTAATCAATTTCTATTCACTCTGTAAGATTTTGTGATGTCTGAATTATATATGTAAAACCCAAAAGCTATGCCGACCGTCACAACGCGACAAACTATTTCGGGGAACGACGACACGCCGTTTCTGGTGAAAGCTGCACTCGACGACATTTCGAACTTCGGTGTTTTGTACGATCGACATTACAACGAATTGTATCGATTTATTTTCAGGCGCCTATCCGATACCGAGAAGTCGTTCGATATGTGCTCGCATGTTTTTCTGAAAGCCATGGAGAATTTGAAGAAGTTCAATTACACAGGCAAACCATTTATTGCTTGGTTGTACAAAATTGCATTGAACGAAATCTACATGCAACATCGTAAACGCAAACTCGAGATTGTTTATCATATTGATGTTGAAAGCCTTCATCAGATAAGCAGCGATACAAGCAACGAAAACCAACTCGACCGCGAGCAATTGTTGATGCGCGCTTTACAAAAACTCGATACCGACGAAATGGAAATAGTCGAAATGAGATACTTCGAAAAGCAATCGGTTGGCTTTATTGCAGAGGTTTTGGGTATTTCGGAAAACAATGTTTCAGTGAAAATTTTCCGAATTATTAAAAAGCTGAAAGGTATAATCACAAAATCTTCAATGTTATGAAAAATTTCAGAATCAACTCCGAAAAACAAATACCAAGCGACCAGTTAATTGGGCAAAACAAACCTTCATTCAGCAGTGTTTCGAACAAATTTAACGGCTTTCGCAATCCTTTTCGAAATGCTTGGCAATGGAGCTTAGGAACTGCCATTGTAGTTGTTTCGACAGTGGCAGCCATTTATTTCGCTTCGGGCTCGTTCGATAGTAAAACGAGAGCAAACACCGATGTTCGCGATTCAATTACCGCTTGCGTGAATGCTCCCATTGCAGAAATTGATGTCGAACCACATGTTTTCACTTTCACCAACAGCGAAGGAGGTGCTTTTCAAACCAATGCTGGAACACGCATTGCCGTTCCCGAAAACGCGTTTGTGGATAAAAGCGGCAATACGATTAAAGGTCATGTGAATCTCGAGTTCCGCGAATTTCACAATGTGCCCGACTTTTTTAGGGCTGGGATTCCAATGACCTACGATTCGGCTGGCGAAGAATACACGTTCGAATCGGCTGGGATGTTCGAATTGCTTGCTTATGCAGGTGGCGAACAATTGCAAATTGCCGACGGGAAAAAAATCGTTGTTGATTTGGTAACCGACAATACCGACCCCAAATTCAACACATATTATCTCGACACAGTTGCCGATAAATGGAATTACATAGCCGAAAGCACATTCCAACAAAACGAAAACGCTGATGATAATGCTTCGCAAAACGATTTTACGTATGCTTTCAGCGACGATGCTCCTGCTCGAAATTCCGATTTTCAGTCTTTTTATGTGGAACCTGTAAAGGCAGTAGAAACAAACTACATTTTCAAGGCTGATTACAAAACCGAAGATTTCCCCGAATTGTCGATTTACAAAAATGTATTGTTCGAAGTGGACGAAAGCAGACAGAAGTTCAATCCCGAATGGTACAAGGTAAATTGGGCTACCGTTTCAATCAAAAAGTCGAAACTCGAAGGATTGTATATGCTCAAATTGAGCCGACCCGACACAAGCGTGAAATTGTATGCAAAGCCAGTTTTTGCAGCTTCGACCTACAACGAAGCCGTAGCAAACTACAAAAAATCGACTGGCGACCAGGAAACAGCAACGGCAAATTACAAAAGTCGCTCTGCCGAAACAGTATTGTCCAAGCGTGCCGAAATGGGTTACACTCCGAATAATTATACTGGATTCAGAACAGTTTCGGTTGTGCGAACAGGTATTTACAATTGCGATTATCCTTTGCGGGTCAACAATAATTGCTACAATGTGGCTTTTCGCGAAGATGGACAAACAATAGTTCCTGCAAAAATTTACTGGACCGATAAAGATGTAAATGCAATGTATCAGACCGAAGGAACATCGTCTGAACTTTGTATCGTTAAAGGTGCAACAATAGTAATGTGGGCTGTCGATGCACAAAGCCGTATTGCAGTTGTTTCATCGTCCGATTTTGCAAAAGCAACCCGCAAAAACGATAATCCAGTTTTTGACCTCGTTTTTCAGGAGTCGCGCGAAGGACTAGAAACACTTCACAGCGAACTTTATGGCGAAAACTACACGGCATCAATTGCCGAAAACTCCAGCCAAGTTCTGAGCGAAAGCGTTTTGCCATCGGTAACATGCTTTCCCAACCCTGCAACCGATGTTTTGAACGTGAGCATTTCGGGAAATACTGGCTCCCAAAATTCGCAACTACTTGTTATCAACAGCAAAGGACAGGTTATTATGCCAGTTCAGATGACATCGAACAACGAAACTTTGGCGCTTAATGTTACCAGTTTGGCTCCCGGAATATACTTTTTACAGCTTTCTTTGCAAAATGGTCGTTCGGTTTCGAAACGATTTGTTAAGCAATAAGGTAATCGCTATTTGAAATAAAAGAAAATTCATGGGTGCCTGTTATCTATTTCATCAATTGGTAAATGCCGACAGAATTAATTGGATTGCAATATAATTCCTGTCGGCATTTACCATTTTTTCCACACACAATGTGCTCTTTCTACTAACTTTTCGGACTAAATATTCATCCAAACATCAAACAAGATTTGGGAAAAACACTTAACTCGCTAAGAGATCTACCACGCAAAAAGTGGAAATTGCTGCATCAAATCGTTTACTCGACCACGAACCGAAGAAATCACGTTTTCGTTGTCGGGATCGGAAAGTACCTCGTCGATTAAATCAACGATTAATGACATGTGGCTTTCTTTAAGACCACGTGTTGTTATAGCTGGGGTTCCAACACGAATACCTGAAGCAAGGAATGGGCTGCGCGAATCGAAAGGCACCATATTTTTATTAATGGTTATGTCGGCCAGCACCAAGGTGTTTTCGGCTTTTTTACCTGTGAGTTCGGCAAATTTCGCACGCAAATCGATGAGCATCAAATGATTGTCGGTTCCATTACTTACAACATGATATCCTTTGTCGGTAAAAGCCTTCGACATGGCTGCTGCATTTTTGCATACTTGCTTGATGTAATCGGTATATTCGGGCTGTAAAGCTTCGCCAAACGCAACTGCTTTTGCGGCAATCACATGCTCGAGTGGGCCACCCTGTTGACCAGGAAATACAGCCGAGTTAATTACTTCCGACATCATTTTCACAATTCCTTTAGGAGTAGTGAGACCCCATGGATTTTCGAAATCTTTGCCAATCAAAATGAGTCCACCACGTGGACCACGCAATGTTTTATGTGTTGTGGTTGTAACGATATGGCAATGCAACATTGGATTATTGAGAACTTTAGCTGCAATTAATCCTGCTGGATGAGCTATATCAGCCATCAATAAAGCACCAATGCTATCGGCAATACTTCTCATGCGAGCATAATCCCAATCGCGGCTATAAGCCGAAGCTCCAGCTACCATCAATTTGGGTTTGTGCAAGCGCGCCAATTGTTCCATTTCGTCGTAATCGACCATACCAGTTTCCTGACTCACATGGTATGCAACTGGATTGTATAAAACACCAGAAAGATTTACAGGCGAACCATGCGAAAGATGACCACCATGAGCAAGATCGAGTCCCATAAAAGTATCGCCTGGCTTTAAACATGCAAAAAACACAGCTGCATTTGCTTGTGCACCGCTATGTGGCTGAACATTGGCAAATTCGGCACCAAAAAGCTCTTTAGCTCTATCGATAGCAATTTGCTCGGTTTGATCAACAATCTGGCATCCACCATAGTATCTCTTACCAGGATACCCCTCGGCATATTTATTAGTTAGAACAGATCCCATTGCTTGCAGAACCTGCTCGCTTACAAAGTTTTCGGATGCAATTAGTTCAATTCCGTGCATTTGACGGTTTTTCTCCTGTTCGATCAAATCGAAAATTTGTGTATCGTGTTTCATAATAGTGTTTTGTTTCAGGTATCAAAGTTAGTATTTTTTTAGAAGTCATCACATGAGAAATATTTCTTTCATCAAATCGTTCAAAAAAATAAAAAATGGCGTGCTGAATAATTCCGTGTCGAAAAATTGAATTTCTCGAAAATATGTACCTTGCATCTTAAATGTTGATTATGAACATCCGAATACCCATTTTTACACTTAAGACAGTGGTTGCAACCTCAACAATACAAGCCACCACCTACACCGTAACCAACACCAATGCGAATGATCCAGAGATTATGCTCGAAGGGGCACTCAAATCAAACTTCAATTACTTCATAAGTAATCAACCCATTTTCGTCTTCCAGTGTCAACACAATTTTGCTGGTGTTAGGAATTAAAGTGAGTTGAATTATTGTACTATTGCCATAGTTAGTGTATTCAACATTTGAACTACTAACAACTGTATTAAAGCTTGGACTTGAAGTTTCTTCCGAGCTGTTGAAATAGGATTCCTTTATTTCTAAAACACCAAGTCCTTTTTGCTTGCAAGCAACAACCAATTTGTCTTTAACAATCAAAAAATCCGTAAATTGATGGCTATCCGCTCCATTCAATTTAGACGAAATAGAAAAACTATTCGTCAATTCTAAATTTTGATAAATTGTAATGTGATTTGCCGCACCAGAATAACCACTAATAGTACCAGATAGCAATCCCAAATATTTATCGGTAATTCGACCAGCGTAAATATTTTCATACGATCCATTTGCTTTTAGGGCTTTGTAATGCGATAATTGAAGCTTTCCCAATAAATTGAGATGATAAAATAAAATGTACTTTGGCATTACTAAATCGTCGATAGCAATAAGAAAACTGTCATTTACAACTAAATCATCTACCGCTTTACCAAAAAATACCACCTTTTTAGGAATTTCAAGTTGATGCCACTTATTGTCAGATAAATGATACTGAATAAGTATTTCCTTACTTTTTTCTCCCCCAACAAACAGGTTTTTGTTGCTCAACAAAACAGATTTCGGCTTAATATCAAATGGGATATCAAGTTCTATTTGATTAGAAGAATAAATGTCGAATAGGGTCAATTTGTTATTGGAAGTATCAAGAATAGCAACTTTTTCCCTTTGGTCTGTAGAAAATATTGATTTTTCTGAAACAGGGAAAGTTTTTAACTCCTTGATTTCATCTTTTTCAAAAGAGTTTATTGAAATGGTATTCTTGTCTTTTCGCAACAAGAATAAACCTCCATTTTTCATTCCGTTTTGTCCGAAAGCTGTCATAAGCAAAGAAAATATAATTGTCGTAAAAGCTGTTTTTATCATCTGAGTGTTCATATTTTGCATTATCATTTCAATTGTCGTATCAATCCATTGTCTGAAGAGAAGTTATTCCTTTCAAAAAACTCAAACAATTCCAACATAAACATTGGACAGTTCAAGTACTTTTTTCCTCTTGAATCTTTCATCCACAAAGAATTGAAGTTCAAAAATAATATATTTTTCATTACCCACAACATAAAAAGGACAAAAACTTACTACTATCAAAAAAAATGAGTCGATGAATTTTTTTAATCCAGGTTAAAAGCAAGTTCTTTTAAAAATTGAAAAAGTCCTTCACCTTTATTGCCAAGAGGATAAATTGGGGAAGGCTCCTCCGTTTTTCGTAAATAGCTTTGTTCAGGAGAATAAATCATATAATCTGAAATTTCCCTTGAAGAGAAAGTTGTTTCTAGTATTGTTGGGTAGAGGGTTGCAAAAAACTCTTTGTAAGCAATATCTTCTCTAAATGGTTTAAAAGATTTGAAATCAATAATATCTCATTTTGGTTTTCACCAATTTCAATTAAAACTTTATTTTTTTTATCCTCATTATCTTCAAAATAAATCGCTTTGAATATTTTATCTATTTCTTTAAGGGCAACTTCTTTATTTTTCTTTTTCCATTGCTAAAAGCAGAAAACATAAATTCAGGATTTGTTGCCCTTATCCCTCTGTTACTAAAATATTCATAGTCAAGTTTGTTATTACTTGCAGCAGCTCCAAAAGCAACAGCTTCTAAAATATTGGATTTTCCACAACCGTTCTCTCCTATCAAAACGTTGAAATTTCCTAAATCAAGGGACAAGTCAACAACCGATTTGAAGTTTTTTATGTGAATTAATTTTATCATATTTTCAATTTATTCAGTTGGCAAAGTTAAAACTTTTTCCCTCTCTTAATTGCAGTGAATCGATTCATGGTGTTAATAATTCCTCTAATAAAACCAATTTCACATAGTTAATTCATAATTGACAACTACCATTCAGTGTTTTATTCATCGTTCCCACGCAAAAACACGAAAATCATAGCAAACCAACGTTGTAATGAGGTATATTTCCAATAATTTAACATTTTCAACAATTATCAAAACATGCAGTTACGGCGTGTGTAGCTTGGTAGTGTTTCTTGAAAGTTTGTAATAGCATTTCCCTTTTTTACAAATAGCTTATTTTGAATTTGAATCTCTAATGTATCTCTGTCTCAGCCATTTTGAATTACCTTCTCACAATAAAACACTTCTTCTTCTAAATCTTTCGAGTTTATCAATTCATTCATACAACAAATATAATGATCACTTCTCCCAAACTGGTTAAATTCAACCTAATGCCAAACAACCATTTCTTTCAAAAAAATGGAAATCAATTTCTCAAAAGATTCTACACTTCAAAAATACAAATTTTCGCATGATTCCAAATCCAATTTTAATAAGGTGAGCATTAATCCATTTTACAAAGCCTTTTAAAACGAAATTGAGGTGGCATTTTTGCGGTTGGGATTAGAATTAGATTATCGAATCAGATTCTCACTAAACTAAGTAGTTGATAAGTTTTCCTTCATTTTTACAAGGAAAGTATTAATTTTGTCATGAAATGCAGGCAGAAAGCTATGAGTGAGCAGTACAACGAAGAAAGCATCAAATCGCTGGCGTGGAACGAACATATTCGTCTCCGCCCTGGTATGTATATTGGAAAATTGGGCAACGGCGCATCGCACGACGACGGCATCTATGTGTTGATGAAGGAAATCATCGACAACTGTATTGACGAGTTTGTGATGGGCTATGGCAAAAAAATAGAGATTTCCATTAAAGATAAGCAAGTGACCGTGCGCGATTATGGTCGTGGCATTCCATTGGGTAGTGTGGTTGATGTGGTATCGAAAATAAATACTGGTGCCAAATACGACAGCGAAGTCTTTAAAAAATCGGTTGGTCTCAACGGTGTTGGAACCAAGGCTGTAAATGCGTTGGCCTCGTTTTTTAGAGTTGAATCGATGCGCGATGGACAAAAAGTTTCGGCCGAATTCAATGGTGGTAATCTCGACAAGCAGTATTCCGACACCATTGCCGCCGGCGAACGTGGGGTGCGCGTAAGTTGGCTCCCCGACGAAAGTATTTTTGGCGAATACGAGTACATCAACGAGCATATCGAGCATTTGCTATGGAATTATGCCTACCTCAACAAAGGGCTTGTAATTCATTTCAATGGTCAGAAAATTGAATCGAAAAATGGTTTGCTCGATTTACTCGAACGCAATATCGACGGAGAAACCATTTATCCGATTGTTCACATGGAAGAAGGTGATTTCGAATTCGCTTTCACACATAGTCACAAAAACTACGGCGAAGAAATTTATTCGTTTGTGAACGGACAACACACCACACAAGGTGGAACTCACAACGCTGCTTTTCGCGAAGCCATTGTGGATACCATTCGCAAATTTTTCAAAAAAGACTTCGAAGCATCCGACATTCGTGGAGCCATTGTTGCTGCAATTAGCATCAGGGTTCACGAGCCCATTTTCGAATCGCAAACCAAAACAAAACTTGGGTCGCAATACATGGAATCGGGCGGGCAAACCATCCGAAATTATGTTGGCGATGTAGTACGACGCAATCTTGACAATTTCTTACACAAGCACAGCGAAACCGCCGACGCATTGTTGCAGAAAATTGTTCAGAACGAAAAGGAACGCAAGGAGCTGGCCAACATTAAAAAAATTGCGAAGGAAAGCTTCAAAAAAGTGAGTTTGCACAACAAAAAGCTGCGCGACTGTAAATTGCACTACAACGAATCGGGCGACGACCGCCGTCTCGAAACCACTTTGTTTATTACCGAGGGCGATTCGGCCAGTGGTTCCATCACCAAAGCGCGCGATCCTTACACACAAGCTGTTTTCAGTCTGAAAGGTAAGCCACTCAATAGCTATGGGATGAGCAAGCGTGTTGTTTATGAAAACGAAGAATTCAATCTGCTACAAGCTGCCATCAATCTCGAAGAAGGCATCGAAAATATTCGCTACAACAATATTGTGTTTGCTACCGATGCCGATGTCGACGGTATGCACATCAGGCTGCTGCTGCTCACCTTTTTCTTGCAATTTTTCCCCGATTTGATTCGCTCGGGACATGTATATATTTTACAAACTCCCCTATTTCGCGTGCGCAATAAGCAAAAAACAAATTACTGCTATTCCGAAACAGAACGTGTTAATTCTATCAAAGAACTGGGTCCCAAGCCCGAAATCACCCGATTCAAAGGTCTTGGAGAAATTAGTCCCGATGAATTTAGAGACCTCATTGGTCCAAAAATTCGATTAGAACCCGTATTGCTCAAAAAGGAATATTCGGTGGCCGATTTACTCCGATTCTACATGGGAAAAAACACACCCGACCGTCAGCTTTTCATTATCGACAACCTAAGAGTGGAAGAAGATATTCCCGAGCTAGTGCTTTAGGTTTTTTCTGAATGTTCGACAACTTAGAATTGTCAAAAACAAAATCATCACATTCATTATTTATTGCGAAACACTATTGTCCGATAAAATTTCAAATTGCAATTTCTCGTCCGCAGATTAATGGGTTTAGTCATGGCTTAAACTGCTTTTTGGTATTCATCCTGCCTTGCGGAACAAGTTAAGCTCGCCGCCAGCAGGCGGTTCGGTTCGCAGAAAACACAAATTCCCGAGAGAATCTGCCAATTTGCACAAATGGAATCAGCTCCAATCGGCGATTGAATCTGATTCAGATAATCCAACAATTTACTTGGTTTGCGAAGCAAAGCATGGAAATTGTTAGCCTTGCTGGAACAATTAATTTTCGGCGTAACCGAGGCGCTACTGCGCTGAGCTCATGAACACCTTTGAAAATAGTTCAATGGGTGAATAATCTCCTAAATCTGCGGACAAATTCTTATGTGTGCTGGAGCAGCATTTCGAGCCTTTCTTTGAGTTCCTTGTGCAATAAAAAAGCAATATTGTACTGGCATTACTCCGATTGCGAAACAGCAATCATGAAATTTTCGAGCTTTTTCTTCAGGGCAAAAGCATTTCCCGAATAATTGTTAACAATTACGCAAAAAGCCATCGCATCGCCTTTTGCATTATCGACATAGCCAGCATAGGCTCTAACGGTTTTCATATAACCACTTTTGGCTCTGAGTTTTCCTTCTACGCTGGTTCCGCGAAACATATTGGAAAGAGTGCCAGTTTTTCCGGCAATAGGCAGCGAATTCAAAAATGTTTCGAACCAAAGCTGCTGACGCACTTCTTCTAAAAAAGTTCCCATCGAACGGGGCGATATTTGGTCGGCCTTCGACAAACCACTTCCGTCGTTGAGCACCAAATTGGTTCGATCGACATTCAGTTTTTCGAGCAATGAAAAAATAGCATGCAATCCAGCAGTATAACTTCCCTCGCCTGCAAAATGAAGCCCAGCAGTTTTCAGAAGAGTTTCGGCAGTAACATTGTGGCTATTGGTGTTGGTGAATTTTACGATTTCGGAAAGCTGAACCGAACGATACACCAAAATTGGTTTTTGAGAATTGGACACAGGAATATTACCATAATATTTGCCAAAACAATTTCCTGAAGTGAAAATGCCACGCTTCTCTAAAAAATAGCGAATTGCAATAGCAAAACCGAGTGCTGGATCGGGCGATGAGCCATAAACCTTGAAGTCAGTTTTTGCAGGAGGTAATGTGCCATCGATTCGACGCTGAAATTCGAATGGCTTACCATAAACAATGCTGTTGTCGCCAGTGCCGCTGCGCCCCGAAGTGGTTTCGTTGTTGAGTTCAAACTGCTCGAATTGTGGAAAAAACGACAACAATGTAGTGCTGGCTCCAAATACGGAGGGCGTTTTAAAAACAAGCGACATGCGATTTCCATCCCAAATAAGCCCCGAAGTTCCCGCTCCGTAGTAGTTTCCGTAATCGTCGTCGGGATAAGTGTCGGGAATAATCAACGAATCGAAATATGTAGCAAGTCCATAAATATTCCCATCGATAGAACTGATGCCATTTTTCATCAAAGCTTGATACAGAGAATCGATAAAACGTTCTGCTCCGAAAAAATCGCTTCCAATGGTTGGGTCTCCCCCGCCCCGAATCCAAAGGTCGCCATGCAAAATACCCTGCTCATCAACTTCGCCTGTTACGAAAACGCTGGTTGTGAACCGAAATGTATCGGAAAGCACATCGAGAGCAGTGGACGTTGACCACAACTTCATGATGGATGCTGGAATAAACAAACTGTCGGCATTGAATTCTTCGACCGTATTGCCCGATGTACAGTTTACCACAACACAGCCCCAGCGACCTTGCTTCATGTAAGGATCGCTTTTGAGATCGCTAATACTTTGCTTTAGCTGTACATTCTGCGCAATCGACAGAAAAAAAGACGAGACAAAAAGAAGAAATATAATTGTTGATTTTCTCATCAGTTTTTGAGTTTTTGGCGAATCCAACGCAGCATTTCTAGTAGTTGTGGATCTTTTTCGGTCGAAAACCCTGTTGGAAAATCTTCGAGAAAGATATCGGGTTCAATGGGGATAAGACTTGGCTCATCTTTCGTCTGATTGAACCGAAGAATGCTTATTTGTCCCACAATGCCGCTGTTGGGCAATTCGAATGATGTTGGCTGACCAAATGTTCCCGATACAGCGCAGCCAGCAGGCTGACCAACAAAAACGGTATTGGGTCTATTGCGCAATACATTGCAAACCATTCCAGTGGTTGAAGCACTTAAGCCATTGAACGCCACCACCAAAAAACCAGAATAAACTTCTTTCGACCGAAATGGCATTGCTTGTTTCTGAGGAATGGTGTCGATTCGTTCGTCCACGTCCGAAAAAATGGTACGCAGCGGTTTGCTCCCAAAAGTTGTACTCATCAGTTTGTAGAGTTCGGGTTGCATTGGGCTTTGACGCAGCATTTCGCGCAGCACCATTTTACTCGATTTCGCCACGATGTTATCGATATAGGTAAACGGCGCATCGATGAGGTGGCGGCAAAGCAATTTCCCAAAATCGGCATAACCTCCACCATTGTTGCGCAAATCGAGCACCAAACAACTAGGCGAATAGTGGTTGATATAGCGAAACGAGGCACTTAAAAATCGTCTGTATTCGCCAAAACCGCCGCCCATAAACGATGCAATTCGCATATAAGCAATGGTTGAATCGGACGTATAACCCAATTGGAATGGGTTTTTCTCGGCAACAAAAGCTGTATCGAAAAAGCGCTGATTGGCATATTGATTCCGATCGACACCCAAAATTGTATCGAAATGCGAAGTTGAATCGGAATAATATTCAACGACATTAATAGAATCGACATGAAAGAACAAAGGAAATCGAGAAGTAAAGCCTATTTCAGCAATTTCGGACCTCGAATACACATTGTCGCCTTCCGACGACGAAATGGCCAGCAATGTTTTAACAATTTCATCCGATTTCACCCCGTTGATGCTCAAAATCTCGGCTCCAAACGGAATAAGCTGCTCCATATCGTTCTTTGCATATAGGTTGCTGTCGATAACAAACACTGCCAGCGGAAGATACAATCCACCGTTTTTCAAATAATCGTTGCTTTCGGCAGGCAAACCCAGTGCGCAATGAATGTCGCGAATTTGTCCAAACACTGGCGCCAAGCGAACATATAGCTGCGAAGTGCTGATGGAATCGTTGAGCCCAGCAACAAGCGTATCGAGACAAAAACGTAGATGCTCGGTATCGGCAACAAAGCTAAGGTTGATATGCGATTGAAAAAACAAATCCGACAAAAACTTAACGTCGGCAACAGCTTCGGTGGCCGACAATTTGGGCAACGGATCGGACTGAGCCCGCAATTGGTCTAGGCTAAACGCACCAAGCAACAACAAAATTAACTGTACTTTCTTCATCAATGCAAATATACAGTTTTTGCTTATTGGGCAGTTGAAATTCCGCAAAACAAGGTATATAATTAACACAAGTTTCGCACCCTCTACTGAACTAATCTAATCAAGCGAAAACGGGAAAATCGG
>DYON01000051.1:6088-12761 GCA_020720525.1 Acetofilamentum sp. | reverse complement strand
AGGGGGGGGCAACCCTCTTTTCTTTGATAAAAATGTTTGCTCAATTTATTTCCCGCAAAAGTCGCATTTATTACTTGAACTTAGGTTGCAAAACAAATTTAATTTATTAATATTCAAAATATTATTAATTTATTTCTGTTGCTACAAAAAGCAGTTTTTTCTGAGCTATCGCCTGTAAAACCTAAAAAGTTGCAAGTAAGTTCCGATAAATCAACCGCAGAGATAAAAAGAGAAACTGCCCGCAGGTTGAAGAGGAAGATATTCCCGACGATAAATTTAATTTTCCGTATTTTAGCGGCATCAAACCAATTTGCTATGCGCATCAAGTACTTTTTGCTTTCGTTTTTGCTTTTTATCGGCATTTCGTTTCGTGCTTTGGCCGACGAGGGAATGTGGTTGCCAATTCTTTTGCAATCGCTCAACGAAAAAGAAATGCAAGATATGGGATTCAGACTCACTGCCGAAGATATTTACTCGATCAACAACGGCAGTATGAAAGATGCTGTGGTGTTGTTTGGTGGTGGTTGCACCGCCGAAATTGTGAGCGATCAGGGTCTTATTCTCACCAATCATCATTGCGGATATGGCAGCATTCAAAGTCACAGCTCGGTTGAGTTCGATTATCTCACCAATGGATTTTGGGCTATGAGCAAAGAACAGGAGTTGTCGAACCCAGGTCTCAAAGCCACTATTTTGGTTCGCATGGAAGACGTAACCGCTTCGGTGCTCGAAAAAGTGAACAGAGGAATGACCGAGGCTCAACGGCAAGATGCCATTGAAAAAGCCATTGCCAAAATTGAATCAGAATCGGTTAAGGGAACACATTATAAGGCACAGGTGAAATCGTTTTACTATGGAAACGAATTTTATCTGATGGTGTACGAAGTGTTCGAAGATGTTCGCCTTGTTGGTGCTCCGCCCAGCAGTATTGGAAAATTTGGTGGCGACACCGACAACTGGATGTGGCCACGCCATACAGGCGATTTTTCAGTATTCCGAATTTATGCCAACAAAGACAATAAGCCAGCTGCTTATTCGAAAGACAACGTTCCCTACAAACCAAAATATTCATTTCCCATTTCGTTAATGGGCGTTAAAGAAGACGATTTCACCTTTGTTTTTGGTTATCCAGGCACAACAGAGCATTTTACCGTTTCGGAAGGGGTGAAAATAATTACCGAGGATGAAAATCCGATTGCTATTGGTTTGCGTCGCATGCGCATGGATGTGATGGAAAAATATATGAAAACCGACCCAGCTATTCGAATTCAGTATTCGAACAAGATAGCTGGAATAGCCAATTATTGGAAAAAAATGATTGGCGAAAGTAAAGGAATCAGGCAGTGGAATGGAATTGAACGTAAGCAAGCCATCGAAAACGATTTTATGGAAACATTGCGTCGCAATACCGAAGCAATGGAAAAATATAGAACATTGCTTTCGGACATGGAAGAAACATACAAGAATCTGCGACCATATTCGTTGGCATTTACTTATTTCTACGAAGGAGCATACAGTATCGAGGCTTTGCGCTACGCTTATGGTTTTACCACGTATGTAAATGAGTGTATTGCCGATCCATCATCTACAAAGCTACCTGCCTTGCGCGAAAAACTTCAAAAATCGGCCGAAGGGTATTTTAAAAATTACAACATCGATATCGACCGAGAAATTGCAATGCTGATTTTTCCAATGCTGAAAAACATGGGTTCCAGTATGTTGCCTTCGGCATGGTCGCAACTCGACACCAAATACAATGGCGATTGGACACAAGCTACAAACGCTATTTACAGCACCAGTTGTTTTGTTTCGCTCGAAAAAACAAATGATTTTTTGGCGCTCAAGCCCAAGAAAGTGAAGAGAATGATTGCAAAAGACCCAATGTATCAGCTTGCGGAGGGCTTTTTCAACATGTATTTCGATGTAATTGAACCCAGTCGAAGCCAATACAACAGCCAACTCGATAGTTTGTATAGAATTTATGTTGCCGCTGTGCGCGAATTGAAACTGTCCGAACGGCTGTATCCCGATGCAAACAGCACTTTGCGTGTGGCGTATGGAAAGGTGAAAGGATTCGAAGCTGCCGATGCGGTGGGCTATTCCTATTTTACTACTGCCGACGGTATTTTGCAAAAAGAAGACCCAACTATCGACGATTATTATGTCGATCCGAAACTTAAAGAGATGGTGCTCAACAAAGACTATGGTCGATATGCCGATGCCGATGGAACATTGCACACTGGTTTTATTGCCACCAACCATACCACCGGTGGAAACAGCGGTAGCCCAGTTTTGAATGCCAATGGACAACTTGTCGGAATCAATTTCGACCGAGTTTGGGAAGGCACCATGAGCGATCTCATGTTCGACCCCAATAAATGTCGCAATGTGTCGCTCGATATTCGTTATTGCCTTTGGGTTATCGATAAATTTGCTGGTGCTGGATACTTGATTGATGAAATGACTATTGTGAAGTAAACCAAAACTTGGTAAAACATCCTTTGTTCAAACGCAGAATACGCCGAGAAAATCCCCTTAAAGCAAATCTCTCTGCGGAAAACTCGGGGACCTCTGCGGTTGACAAGAAGAATTGGTTTGCACCATACCGCAAGTTTATTCTAAAATCTTAGTGGAGTGTTGATTTTATTGTTAATTTTGACTTCAAAATTTGTTTTATTAAGCTGTCTCCAATTTTAACAAATCATGTTGAAGCAATTACTCTTTTTACTATTTCTCACGTGTATTGCTTTGCATTCGAGTGCTCAGAAAAATGTTGTGGCTGGAACAGTGAAAGATGCCGATACGCGCGAGCCACTTCCTTTCGTGAATCTCGTTGTGAATTCATCGCTAAAAGGTGGTATCAGCGACATTAATGGAAATTTCGTGCTCGAATCGGAAGAGCCTATTCGTTTTATTCGAACCAGTTATGTAGGCTATAAAACCGATACCATTTTTCCCAAAAACGGTAGAGCCGACATTTTTCTAAAAAAATCGGCTATTCAACTTGGCGAAGTAATTATTCTTCCGGGCGAAAACCCAGCACACCGTATTATCGACAGTGCAGTTGCACATCGCAAAGAAAACGACCCCTTCGATTTGAATTCGTTTTCCTACTCTTCGTACACTAAGTTTTTCATCACCGCTGAGCTCGATTCGTTAATGTCGATACCCGACGAAAAACTCGATACCGAACGACTAAGCATCAAACAATTTTTTTCGGAATACCATGTTTTTATGATGGAAAATTTGGCCGAACGCAAATACCTAAAGCCATCGTTGGACAACGAACGCATAGTAGCTTCGCGCGTTTCGGGATTTAGCGATCCACTTTTCACATTGCTGATGGGACAAATACAATCGTTTGCTTTTTACAAGCCACTCATTACTATTTCCGACAAAAACTATGTCAATCCAATTAGCGTTGGTAGTACCTCAAAGTATTTCTTTTTGTTGCAAGATACTATCTACGATGGCGCCGACACGGTGTTTGTGATTTCGTATCGACCACTCAAGGGTTCGGGTTTCGATGGGCTCAAAGGCTTACTTTATATTCATTCGGATGGTTGGGCTTTGCAATGTGTTACGGCCGAACCATCAATGGTAGAAAAAGGAATGTCGGTTCGTATTCGACAAGATTATTTTCGACCCGATGGGTTGAATTGGTTTCCACACGAACTGCATACCGACATTTTGTTTAGCAATCTAAAAATAAACCAGTATCCTCTTTTTGGGAGAGGTATAACTCAGCTCTACAAGATCAAATTAAATCCAGCGTTGAAAAAATCCGATTTTTCGACAGCAGCTGTATCTATTGAGCCCGACGCCAAAGACAAGGACAGTATTTTTTGGTTAAAAAATCGACCCGATACGCTATCGCAGAAAGAGCTAAACACCTATCTTTTTATCGATAGCATTGGGAAAAAAGAACATTTCGATCGATTGCTCGATTTTACTACAACCTTGATGAGTGGCTACATTCCAGTTGGGCCATTGGCCATCGATATCAATTCCATTTATCGATACAACGAAGCCGAGGGAAGTAGGTTGGGTCTTGGACTTAAAACGAGCTATAGGGTTTCAAAAAAGTGGAATCTATATGGCTATTACGGCTATGGTTTTCGTGATAAAAAGCACAAGTTTGGAGCCGATCTTCGAGTTGAGTTAAAACGTTCGCGCCAATCCTTTCTCAAAATTGGTTATGCCGAAGATGTGCGCGAAAATGGATCGACTCTGTTCGAAAACCAAACCGAAGGTCTGCTCGATTTGGCTGGTTTGCGAAACTACCTAATAAATAGAATAGATTATTACGGCAAAGCTAAACTTTCGGTGCATTCGTTGTTAGGCAAAAGTTGGGAAACCACAGCGTCGGTATCGCGAAATGCATTTTTGGCTCCCGATTCTGTTTTTTATGGTCAATACAATCCACTGGGTTTTTCGGGCAGTCGTTCGTTTGTTAGCACCGACGCATCTGTGTGGTTTCATTATTCAAAAGGTCAAAAGTTCGTACAATCCGAAGATTATTCATTGCCAATTGGTGGTTATACACCATACCCTGTAATCGATTTTGAATTTAAGCAAGGAATTCCTGGTTTGGCTCAAGGAAATATTTCGCGTACTTCGGTGATGATGCAGTTGAGTCAAACCATTAAAACCAAATACATAGGCCATTTTAGCTATCTGATAAAATCGGGCTGGGTTTCGCCCGACGCTCCATTTTCGCTGGCATTCAACTCTCCTGCTTCGTATCGCTCTTTTACTATTTCGGCTCCTTATTCTTTCGAAACAATGCGAATGAACGAGTTTTACAGCACCCGTTTTGTGTATGTTTTTCTACGTCACTCATTCGAGTCGATTGTTTTTGGGAAAGGTCGTTTTGCGCCAAGTCCAGAATTGGTGAGCTCTTTTGCTTTTGGCGACTTCAACAATCGCAGCCATATTCAAAGCCCAAATTTTAAGACAATGAATAAGGGTTATTTCGAGTCGGGTCTTTTTATTAATAAAATCATCAATACTGGTCTGTATTCCTTAGGTACAGGCGCACTTTACCGCTACGGTCCATATCAACTGGATTCGTTTCGCAAAAACCTAACCATTAAAATATCGCTCAACTACGCTCTTTAATAGCAAGGGGAAGACGAACGGTAAAGACAGTTCCTTTTTCTTCGTTGCTCACAAAACTTAATTTTCCATTGAGATAGTTGGTTACAATTTTTTTCGCGCCATAAGTGCCTAAACCTCTGTTGAGTCCTTTGGTGCTCGAAAAACGTGCGAAAATGCGCATTTGCTGTTCTTCGTTAATAATTGATGGATTTCGTACTTTAAACGATAGTGTCGATGTTGAAACAATTACCGAAAGCGAAATTTCCTCTTTATCGTTTTCGGCTTCCATTGCGTTTTTTAGAAGATTGATAAGTACTCTACGAAGCAATGTTTTGTCGCAGAAAAACTCAATATCTGGAACAGATTTTTTTACACGTTTGTTGCGATGTTCGGGAATTAGATGCAGCGATACAACAATTTCATCGATAAACGATTTCAATGGTATCCATACATGCTGTGCCGAAATTTGATCTCCTTTTTCTATATGTTGCATAAGCTCGTAGCTCGCAAGCTCTTCTTGAACGCGAAGCAGTTGTGCTTTCAAGAGTGCTTGGCATTCGTTGGCTGAAATATGATTTACCAAGCCTGCAAGCGAATTGAGCGACATGAGACTGTTTTTTAAATCGTGAAGAAAAAGGCTCTCCAAAAGACCACGGTATTTGGTGTCTTCGATGTTTTCGGCAACACAAAACATGTAACGATAATTCTGTATTTCAAATGGAGAAACGGTTATTATCAAATTATGTCCATTTCCATCTTTTGTAAGAAGCTGACATTCGTATTTCGCAGCGGGTTTCCCGCATTCAAAATCGAATAGAGCCTGATTGAAACCGCAATATTTGCAATAAATACTTCCTCCACATCCATTGCGAGAAATATCCGACTTATCGCATTGCATTGCCTCGCCATATCGAGAACCAATAACCTCGTTAATGGTTTTTACCCCAATAAAATTGAGAAAGCTACGATTGCAGTAAACAAGCTGTCTGTTTTTGGTTAAAATCATTATCATGGGCGAGACTGTTTTGAGCAACTCGGGTAAATAATGATTCAACAGCACCGTTTGACGGGCCGTAACATCTTTGTTGTGTTCTCTTATTGATGCATCAAACATTGCAAATATGTAAAAAAATACATGATTAGATTGTGAAACTCGACACTTTGAACGATAAATATACAATATAATAAATGAAAATGCAAATTTTTTCTATAAAAACTTTCTTTCGATGGTAAATCACGTTCATTTTTTTGCAATAAATTTCATTATCGTCGGGTCAAATCTTTCTAAATACACGATAAGTCGAGTCTCTACACTCACCATCCCGACGCTCCGATCAGGATTTCAACTGACTACTCACTATTCACAACTGACAACTGACTACTCACTATTCACAACTGACAACTGACTACTCACTACTGACAACTGACAACTGACTACTCACTATTCACTACTGACCATCCCGACGCTTCGGTCGGGAATTGCATCTGACTACTCACTATTCACTACTGACAACTGACTTCTGCCAGCTTTTCATCTGCTACAATGCTGGTTTCTGCTCCAATGAAAAATGGT
>DYON01000051.1:0-5988 GCA_020720525.1 Acetofilamentum sp. | reverse complement strand
TTCTGCCAGCTTTTCATCTGCTACAATGCTGGTTTCTGCTCCAATGAAAAATGGTTTGTTTGTTATGGTGTGCCCAGCCGGAAAGTTGAATATAACTGGAATAGCATGTTTTTTGAGATGGCTGCTCACAATTTCGTATGCATTCATGCCGAATGAAACTTCGTTGTCGTGCATATCGCTCATTCCGCCAACCACAACAGCATTAACTTTGTCAAACACACCCGATCGTTCAAAAGCAACCATCATGCGGTCGATATGATATAAATATTCATCAAGGTCTTCGATGAACAGTACTTTTCCGTTCATATTGGGAAACGACTCCGAGCCAAGCATACTGTATAGCACACTCAGATTGCCGCCCACCATTATTCCACTCGCTTTGCCTTGTTGGTTGAGACTGTTTGGTTCTACCGAAATGCGGGTTTGTTTTCCTTCGAGGAGGTTCATCAGCAGGTCGAAATTGGGTCGATATGCATCGTCGGCAAAATGAACTGCCATGTCGGAATGAATTGACTGAATGCCAAATTGAGTGTGAATGTGATTCAAAAATACAGTAATGTCGCTAAATCCACACAACCATTTTGGATTTTTCTGAAACAAATCCCAATTCACCAAATCTACAATTCGAGCAGCACCGTATCCACCGCGAACCATCACAATGGCCTTTACTTCGGGGTCGGCAAAAAGCTCATTTAACGCCAAAGCTCTTTCGGTGTCGGTTCCAGCAAATTGATGATGCTCTTTATTCAGATTCGAAGCCAGTTTTACCCGATAGCCTTTTTGTAGCAGAAAGTCGCGAAAAGGTTCATAATCGGCGGGTGTTACTTTACGCGAAGTAGCGGCAAGAGCAATGGTATCGCCCGATTTCAGAAAAGGAAAGGTCATGATTTATGTGGGTCGAGTTTGCAACGTGTCATCAATCGGTTGTACCATTCAAGTCCGTATTTTCGAACAAGTGCATCGCGCAAAAAATGGAGTAAATGAACACCTTCTTGTTCGCCAACATTATATGATTCGGCACAAATACTCCACCTGTGAAGCAACAGTTTGTCGAAAGCCCCTTCCTGTACAACACGAATAGGATACAAATGGCACGAAATGGGTTTTTGAAACGTCGATTTACCCTCAGACCACAGTTTTTCAAAAATGCAAGTGTGGTGGTTATTTTCCCAAGTGAGATAAATACATTCTTCGTTTATTTTGAGGGGAGTAACCATGTTTCCGGCCATATCGTAATCGAAACTGCCAATATCTTTCAGTACCTGTTTTGCTTCTTCGTCCATAAATGGAACTACCTTTTCGGTAAGGTCTTCAATAATGCCAATTTCTTCTTCTGTGAGCGGAGCGCCTGCATCGCCTTCAACACAACAGTCGCCATGGCAAAGATTCAAGGCGCATCGAAAGTAAACGTTTTTGAGTTCGTCGGAAACGACAACATCTTCAATAATCATTGTCTTCAGAATTTTACGGACAAGGTGGTCACAGTCTTAATTTTTTCGGCATATCCGTCCGACGAAAATACCTCGGTAAAAATCACATAAATTCCAACTGGAGCTTTTTCGTCGTTTTCGTTGGTTCCATCCCACGAAATAATGCCTTCTTGTCCGATGGTTTCGTTTTTGAGCACTTGTTTGATAAAACGACCATTGCTGTCGAATATTTTCATGTTGCAGATGAGCCCAGGTCGCGAAAATTGCCACGAAATATTCAAAACATCGTTGTAGCCATCGTTGTCGGGCGAAAAAGTTTCGGGACTAACGTTCACCGTGCTGTTTCCTTCCGATTCGGAATACTGACTGTTGATGTATCCGGGAGTTGCAAAACCTGCAGTAGAAGCTGCACTGTGCCAGTTGGTGCTGTCGTTCGAAGCTCTGTCGAAATTGATTCGTTCGAGCGAAACGCCATCGGTGCTGCTTAAAAATGGGTCGTGCATCGAAACATTGTAAACCACTTCGTCGATGATACTTCCAGCTGCCATAGCCAGAACCACCGTTCCTTCGTCGTTGTTGTATGCTGGCATATTGTCAACTTGAATCACCTGGTTGGGAACTGTTGTGTAGTAGTTGTTGAGCGCATCGCGATCGTCGGTAAAAGCCAAATACTCGCCTGGAAAAAGCAGGTAGCCATTGGGAGCAATGTAGTTTTGATCGTCTAACTGAAGCGAATCGTTAAGCGTTGCAATAGTAACAAAGCGTAGGTCGAGAATTTTACTGCTCCGATTGATTAATTCCACAAAGTCTTGAACATCGGCTGCTGGATTCGATAGAATTTCGTTAATCACCAAATCGCCTGCTTCGATGCTATCGGCAATGGCAAAACGCGCACTGCTTGTCATGGGCAATGGATTGCCAACACAATCGGAGAGCGTATCGTTGATGCTCACAGTATAAATTGTTCCGTATTGGATGGTTTGATCGAGATTTAGAACCACTGTTTGATACTGCGGCGAAAATCCTTGTGGAATTCCCAATAAAGACAAACCATTGCTAAGTGTATATGCAGCTGCATTGAGCACTGTTGAGCTATCCATTGGTTCGCTGAACCAAAGCCTAACAGCACTGTCGTTTTCGAGCGAAGCTCGCAGTAAAATAGGTTGAATGGCATCGCCATTAACACTATTCACGCTGTTGATGGCACCAGGCGAGCCGCCTTTGTAATCGTTGGAAGCTATCCAGTTGTATTTTCCCGAGCAAGGATTGAGAGGATCGATTTGCTCGACCGACCAACCACCTTCGGCTTTAAAACTGTTGAAATACCATTCTTCGGTAAATTCTGCAAACGATAAAACCGCTCCTGTTGGGCTAAGCAACGAAATATTTGCTTCGGTATTGGTTACAGAAAACGAAGAGAAAGCATACACAAATCCATAAGGCGAAAGCGACGATTCGGCACCATCGTCGCACAAAATCAGATAATCGTTTGCTCCAATGGTAACGTCGCCAATAGTTTTATCGCTGGTTCCTATTCGAAGCGTATAGTTTTTGAGACTGATTGGGAGCATGGTTGTGTTGTAAAGCTCCACATATTCGTATTCGGGCAACATCACAGCAGGCGTTGGGTCGGCCATGATTTCGTTTATAACCACATCGAAGGCTTTGGGTACATAGTAGGCAAAGGGCACCGAAACCGAATTGATTGCATTGCCATTCATATCTTCTACCCCTGAAATGTTGATATGGTACAGTATCCCTTCAATAATGTTTCCACCTAAAATTAAATGAACAAGAGTTGCGTCGCTTGCATCGGGTGTTGCAACAAGTGGAGATCCAAGTCCTAAATCTATCAAATAATTTGCGGTATTCGAAGCGGTTGAAGCACTCACTATTTCGTCGAAATAGACATCCAGCATCGACGATCCAATGGCTTCGACTTTCACAACCGAAGGTGGAACAGTATCGACCTGAATGGGTCCGGCGTAAAACTCGTCGAAATAACATTTTTCAACATTCGAAACAGTATATTGATTAAAAACGCCAATATATGCCGAGTTGCTGTAAGTAACATCGTTTGCAGTGCCCTCGAGAGCGAAATTGTCGCCGCCCAAAGTGTCGCTATACATACTCCAGTTGCCCGCATTGTCGCGTTTTACACGAACACGAACAATATTGCTTGTTTTGTTTAAATTGGCTACAGTCCCTGTGATAATTGGGGTGAGAGTGGCTCCGTCTTGACGAACCAAATACAACTTATCTACACCAGCGTTTGAAAGACCAACAAAATATCCGTTGAGCGAACCACGCAGGTTTTGCTGGTCGGAAACCAAATATACTCTACTGAAATTGCTAGCACTTGGATTAAAGCTCATTTTTGCCCAAAATATCCATTCAAGACTATCGGTCAGAGTCATTGCATTGGGAGCCGATAGATAGGTGGTGTCGGGAACAGTATTGGTAGTTCTCAATCCAGGAATCATGGTTGAGGGTATAGCTGTAGATGTGTAAATTCCGTAATTCGCCGCATCGCCACTCCAAGTTGGATTGTTGGTGAAGTCGTTGTCGGAAAAATCTTCAACAAACTGGGCTCTGCCAGCCAGTGAAAGGAACAAAAATGAAATAGCAATCCAGCGCATAATGAAAGAATTATAGCGTAAATATACAAAAGTATTTCGACTTGTAATTTTTGAGTATTAAGAAATTGAGAATACCGAAAGATTGAAGTTGGGCAATCTTTTAGCATCCGCAGCAAAGCGAAGGATCTGAAAGCATTGCCAATGATTCTATTTGCCCTAAATATTGGCACGAAAAGGTTTGGTTTGTGCTATTCTTGATAAATTTAGCTATTTTTACACTTTCCGTTTGAAAATGAAGCAACAGATGCAATTGTTGATAGCGATTTAAGGATTTTATTAGTGTGGTTTTTTTGTTATGAGTAAAACAGCAATTATAATTGGAGCTGGACCGGCTGGATTAACAGCGGCTTACGAGCTGCTAAACAGAACTGATATCAAGCCCATAGTTGTGGAAAGCAGCAACTACATAGGCGGTATTTCAAAAACGATTGAATACAAGGGAAATCGCATCGACATTGGCGGGCATCGTTTTTTCTCAAAATCGGATGAAGTAATGAATTGGTGGCAAAACATTCTTCCGACTGAGCAAAACGCAGGTAGCGACACCGAAAAGGTAATGCTTGTTCGCAGGAGGCTTTCTCGCATTTTTTTTCTGGGGAAATTTTTTGATTATCCTGTAGCATTAAACAGAAACACCATTGCTAATCTTGGCTTGCTGAGAATTGTTAGAATAGGGTGGACATACATGATGATAAAGATTTTTCCTCCCAAAAAAATAGAATCACTTGAGGATTTTTTCATTAGCCGCTTCGGGAAAGAGCTTTATAAAACATTTTTTCGAGATTACACCGAGAAAGTTTGGGGAGTTGCTTGTTCTAAAATCCCAGCCGACTGGGGCGCACAAAGGGTTAAAGAACTTTCCGTATCGCGTGCAATAGCACATGCAATCAAGTCTATTTTTAAAAAGGAAAAATCGATTGAGCAAAAAAACACCGATACGAGTTTAATTGATCGTTTTCTGTACCCGAAATATGGACCTGGTCAAATGTGGGAAACAGTTGCTGAAAAAATTAAACAGAAAAACGGGACCATTTTAATGAATTGCACTGTTGACAAAATAGTAGTTTCGGAAAACAATATTGTGAGTATTGGCTACACCAACAATGCAACAGGAGAAAAGAAATTGCTTGAAGGAGACTATTTTTTCTCAACCATGCCGGTTAAAGATTTAATAACTGCGATGGGGTCGCAAGTTCCAGCGAAAGTGCAATCTGTAAGTAGTGGACTTCAATATCGCGACTTTATTACTGTTGGTTTGCTTCTGACAAAACTTAAATTAAACAAAAACTCTTCCGACACGCATATAAAGGACAACTGGATATATGTTCAGGAAAAGAATGTGAAAGTTGGACGATTACAAATATTCAACAATTGGTCGCCTGCACTGGTTGCAAATTCAGAGAACGCTTGGATTGGGCTTGAATATTTTTGCAACGAAGGCGACGACCTCTGGAATAAAACCGATTCGGACTTCATTCAATTTGCAATAGAAGAATTGCACAGCATTAACATTATTGAAAAGCAGGATGTTCTTGATGCAACCATTATTCGTGTACCCAAAACATACCCTGCATATTTTGGCTCATATTCGGAGTTTGACGTTGTAAGAAATTTTTCCGATTCAATAGGCAATCTGTTTCTGATTGGGAGAAACGGTATGCACCGATATAACAATCAGGACCATTCAATGCTCACTGCAATTGCTGCTGTTTCGAATATTATTGAAGGGCTTGAAACGAAGGAGAATATTTGGAATATCAACACAGAAGAAGATTATCATGAGGAAAAGAAAGGCTAAAAAATCTGTCAAAACTGTCTTTTCAGGAGAAATCTCTCATTATAGTCCGTCGATTAGCGAATTGTTCGTAGAAATCTCTTTGTTTGACTGATTTTCAAAAATAACAGTCGCTCACAAAACG
>DYON01000376.1 GCA_020720525.1 Acetofilamentum sp. | reverse complement strand
GAAATGAGTTTGCCAATTTTGTCGAATCGAATGCTGGTAACCGAAAGTTTGCCCCTTCCCATTCGTGGAAACGAAACAAAAACATGGTCGTTCGACAAACTGATAAACAGTAGTAGCTCAAAAACCCTCGTAAGTCATCGCTACACACTCGAATTTACCAGCAATCCGGCTTGGTATGCAGTTCAAGCATTGCCATATATCATGGAATATCCATACGAATGCACCGAGCAAACTTTTAGCCGCTACTATGCCAATACCATTGCAACATTTATTGCCAACAGCAGTCCAAAAATTCAGGCAGTTTTCGATAGTTGGAAAGACGTAACTCCAGAAGCTTTCTTGTCGAATCTCGAAAAAAACCAGGAACTTAAAGCAATTGTTCTCGAAGAAACGCCATGGGTGCTCGATGCACAAAATGAGAGCGAACGCAAAAAACGAGTTGGACTTCTTTTCGACCTCAACCGCATGGCAAAAGAACAGAAAAAAGCTGAAAAGTTGCTTACTAAACTACAATCGCCAAACGGTGGCTTTCCATGGTACAAAGGCATGCCCGACGACCGCTACATTACGCAACATATTGTTAGTGGTTTTGGAAAACTCGACCATTTAGGAATTCGCGACATCAAAGAAAACGGTGCTGTGAGCTCGATGATATCGAAAGCAGTTTACTATCTCGACGAACGCATCCGCGAAGACTTCGAATACGTCAAAAAGTATTACCCCGATTACAAATCCAAACAACATATTGGTTACTTACAGGTTCATTATCTATATTCAAGAAGTTTCTTTCTGAATTTACCAATACAAGATCGCAACAAAGAAGCTTACAACTACTACTTTGTCCAAGCAAAAACTTACTGGGCATCGTTCTCAACCTATGCAAAAGGGCTGATTTCGCTTGCACTTTCCCGTTCCGACGAAAAAGGAGTTCCTGCCGAGATTGTGAAGTCGCTTCGCGAAACATCGATACATTCGGACGAAATGGGAATGTACTGGCGCGAATTTGTGGGCGGATATTACTGGTACGAAGCTCCTATTGAGAGCCAGTCGTTGATGGTTGAAGTGTTCGACGAAGTAGCTGGCGACCCAGTTGCTGTTGAAGAAATAAAAATCTGGTTGCTCAAGCAAAAGCAAGTGCAAGACTGGAAAACAACCAAAGCTACCGTGGATGCTATTTACGCATTGCTTATTCGTGGATTCAATTTGCTCGAATCGGACAAATTGGTTGAAGTGAAACTTGGTGGCGAAATTTACGATCCATTGGCTGATGGCAACAATGTGGAAGCTGGTACTGGCTATTTCAAAACCGCATGGACCGGCGACCAGATTAAGCCAAAAATGGGCAAAATCGAAGTAAGCAAAAAAGACAGTGGAATTGCTTGGGGCGCAGTGTATTGGCAATATTTCGAAGACCTCGACAAAATTACGCCAGCCGAAACACCCATAAGCATCAAGAAACAATTGTTTGCTGAGCGCCAATCGGCAACTGGTCCACGCATGGAACCAATCGGCGACAATGCAACACTAAAAGTTGGCGACAAAGTGAAAGTTCGCATCGAAATTAGGGTTGATCGCGATATGGAATATGTTCACATGAAAGATATGCGCGGTTCGTGTATGGAGCCTGTGAATGTGCTCAGCACTACCAAATATCAAGGCGGACTTTGGTATTTCGAAAACACCCGCGATGCTGCAACCAACTTCTTCTTCAACTATTTGCACAAAGGGACTTATGTTTTTGAATATACCATGTTCACAACACATGCAGGCGATTTTAGCAATGGAATAACAACAATTCAATGCATGTATGCGCCCGAATTTACCAGCCACAGCGAAGGAATCAGAGTGAAAGTGGTTGAATAACGATTGGATAACCCCAATTTATCAGGTTTGAATCAAGCTGAATAAATTGTTGAATTCATTAAAATAAAAAGTCTGTCGGCATGTCAAACTGCCGACAGACTTTTTTGGTATAATGGATTTTTCTAATGCTTTATATTTTCACCTAATTCAATTTCTTGTATCCCATTGAAATACTTTTGTTTGTCAAATAAACAGAATTAGTCAGTTCTGAGGAGTGATCTCTTTAACCCAACTTGCAGCTAATCCGAAAAAACAATTGCTTTTCAACGACTTGCGCTTTTTGGGTGTTCATGGTGCGAACAATTTCTCGCCATCTGCTGTGAATGCCC
>DYON01000375.1 GCA_020720525.1 Acetofilamentum sp. | reverse complement strand
AAATACTGCAAATTCATTGGTTTTGGTGTACTGGGGAGCAAATTTTCTCCAAAACAATTCCTTTTGCTGATGCAAAAATACAAAACTCATTTTTAAGTCGCAATGAATTAAAACGCACAACTGACTGCTCACAATCCCTACGCTCTGGTTGGGAATTGGCAACTGACTGCCCACAACTAACAACATCTAATAGTTGTTGCTGTGCAAAGTCTCTCTTTCATTTCGCTCCCGCACGATATGTCTTTTGCGGTATATTCAATACAAAATCTTCTCTACTTCAACTCTTTCATTTCGCTCTCGCACGATTGTATCGTGTGGTATATTCATAAATATCTCTGAAGAAATAAACCGCTTTTTAGATTCTTTCCCGATTTTCATCGGGATGGCTATCAGAATGACGAGAATCGGTTTTTTTTATGACTTTTTGTTACTTTTAGCTTTCGCATGCTCCGACTGTTTGCTTTCACCAAAAGCTAATGCTTTAAGATCTTCCACTTTGTTGTGGATGCTAAAAGATTGGCGAAGATTTGGCATTCCATCGTTCATTTAAACCGACAAAACGGCACTCGATGGATGAATATAAAGGATTTTTTGCTATCAAAATAGATACTGTAATCACTTCCAGCAGTCCGAGTCGACACCCAAATGAATAAAAGAGAAGGCACGACCATTACTACCGCTGAACGCCTAAAAGGTTTCTTACAACCACACTCGCCATAAAAGCGCCAAAGGCATTGGGCATGTACGAAATGGTTCCAACGGTCGATTTCAGAATTTCGGGATCTTCGTTGGGGGCAAAAGAATTTTCGATAGATGGTTCGGGCGAAAAAACCACTTCGAATCCTGTGTGTACGCCCAATTTGTGCAACCGTTTTCGCACATAAAATCCAAGTTTACAATTGTGCGATTTTGAAATATCGGCAATTTCGATTTTCTCGGGAGCCAGTTTGCTTCCGCTGCCAAGACTCGACACCAGTTTATGTCCATTGTTCATGGCGTGGTAGATAAGAAACACTTTTGGGGCCAATGTATCGATGGCATCGACTACAAAATCGAATGGCTTTGACAACAGCTCGGGAATGGCTTCATCGCGCAAAAATTCGTGGTGAACATGCAAAATCAAATCGGGATTGATGTCGAGCAAACGCTTTTCCCATTCGAGTGCTTTGCTTTGCCCTTCGTTGCTTTGCAGTGCAATTAGTTGCCTATTGCGGTTGCTGACCGAAACCACATCGGCATCGACCATGGTTATTTCGCCAATACCAGCACGCACAAGCATCTCGACCGTCATGCCTCCTACTCCACCAAGACCAGCAATAAGCACATGCGATTGCCGTAGCTTTTCAACGGCTTCGATGCCAAGAAGTAGTTCCGTTCTATCTGTCCAACCCATTTCTAAAGACTTTTTTTGTGTTATTTGCCAATATTGCTGCCAATTGCTCCAAATCGGTTCCTTTTATTTTCGAAAGCGAAAGGTAAACTGCTTCAATCGAAACTGGAGCATCGTCGGTTTCGCAAAAAAGTCGTTCTGGTTGAATGTTCGACCATACATTGGGTTTGTTTATTCCGCGCTGACCAAACGAAAAATACATGTCGAATTTCAAAAAACGCTTCACTGTTTCAATATTTCCTGCGAATCCATGCCAAATGTAAGTCAGATTGCTGAAATCGGTAAGAATCGACTCGAGCAATTGTTCGCTCCTAACCACATGTAGCACAACTGGCAATTGCAGATTTCGTGCAAGATTGAGCTGAAGTCGGAATAGTTCCTCCTGCTCCGCTAACAAAACATTTTGCTTTACCGAATCAAGTCCGCATTCGCCAATGGCAACGCAGTTTTCGTTTTCGGATAGCCTTATCAAGTCGGACATTTTAAAAAGGGTTGCATACCATGGATGAAATCCTACAGAAAAAGGCGATTCTGGAACGGCTTGCCCCGGAATCACATTTTGAATGGTGGTTACCGAAATGCTTTGATTTTCGTTGTGAGAATGTATATCAAAGTATTTCATCTGATTTTAGTTGTTTAGTTAACTGGCGCTTCAAAGCCCACAAAATTACTAATTTTTTGTGGTTGAATATTCGTACAGCACCACATTAACACAAAAACTTGTTAAGCGCGACTTACAATCCTCTTCAATATGTTTTTTGTGCTTTTCCACACCGCTAATTTATGAAGTTTTGTGGAATGC
>DYON01000374.1 GCA_020720525.1 Acetofilamentum sp. | reverse complement strand
TCGACCTCACTTATCGAGGGAAAAAACCCATCAAGCACAAAGGAGAAGTAGATATGTTTTTTGTTGATGGAATAAAACCAGAATTGAGTATCGATGGCAGAGGCGAAAAGCCAAACCAACTTTTTTGGAGCCATTACAACGAATTGCTCGATATGAAGTATTTAAATTTTTGATTATGCGCTTTGAAGCCGTGAAAGAATATTTGTTGCAACGTTTGGAAAGAGGATTGGCACCTAATCTTTACTATCATGGTATGCACCACACCGTCGATGTTATGGCAGCTGCAAATAGGTTGGCTGAATCGGAAGGAATTAAAGATGCCGATAAAACAATTCTTATGACTTCGGCATTGCTTCACGATGCGGGCTTCCTTATTCGATACAAAGAAAACGAAGATATTTCGGCAGGAATGTGTTGGAATATATTGCCTCGTTTTGGATATACTTATTCCGAAATTATGGTTGTGGCTCAACTAATTTTGTCAACTTCAATTCCTCAAAAACCCTACGACAAACTAAGCAGTATTCTTTGCGATTCGGATCTCGACTATCTTGGTCGCGACGATTTTTTTATTATTGGCTGCAATTTGCGACGCGAATGGAAAGAATATGGGCTCGATCTTTCGGTAAAAGAATGGTACGAACAACAAATCGATTTCTTGTCGAAACACCACTATTTTACTCGTACCTCAACCATGTTGCGCGAAGAAAAAAAACTTCGTCATTTGGAATATTTAACTCGATTGGTAAAGAAAAAGTAATTTTTGTCGTTACTTTTTATATCTTTGCTGCGAAATTTTACAAACTACTAAACAACAATATTCATGGAGTCGAGAAACAAAGTTATTATTGTTCCTTTTGATTTTACTGACGTGGCTGAGTATGCCGTAGAACATGCTGCTGGAATGGCCGTTCACCAAGGTTGGTCGGTGAAGTTGGTGCACATCATTAACCGCGACACACGCACACTGCTCAATGTTTACAAAGTAACCGACGATTTGGTTGCTCAGCGTCTTCAGGAAAAAGCAGATGAGTTTTCTGCTAAATTTGGTGTTCCTTTCATTTTTGAAGCTCGCGAAGGAAGTATTTTTACCGACATAGGCAAAGCTGCCGAAGAAGGAAATGCCAACTTTGCTGTTATGGGAACACACGGCAAACAAGGTATTCAGCATGTTGTTGGTAGTTACGCTCACAAGGTAATCACTTCTACACGTATTCCTTTTATTATTGTGCAAAAAAGAGGATACCGCGAAGGTTACAACAAAATTGTAATCCCCATCGACGATACGCTCGAATCGCGCCAGAAAATAAAATGGGCCATTTACATTGCCAAGCAGTTCGATGCTACTATTCACATAAAAGCAATGTATTTGAACGACGAACTTTATAAAGCAAAAATCAAAGCCGTTTTGAATAAAATTGTTGAAGTATTCGAGAAAAATGAAGTTAAATACGAAGCAGAATACATTCCCGAATCGGGCAGCTTTGCAAAACAAGTAATCGACTATGCTTGCAAAGTTGATGGCGATATGCTTCTTGTGATGACCAATACCGATTCGAGCATCGTTCCAAACTTTATTCTCAACCCATGGGACGAGCAGATTATTTTCAACGACGCTCAAATTCCTGTGATGGCTATCAATCCACGCGACATCAATATTACTGTTGCTGGGCTTTAAGCCTTCAATCATATTTCGGCCGGTTGACCCAATTTCAACCGGCTTTTTTTTGCCCCATTGTTGCCTTTAGATCTTTTTTTATGTTTTCAACTTCTCAAATCAAGCAAATTGATGAACACGGACTCAATATCGAAGCTGTTCAGGAACAAATTGAGCAATTCAAAACGGGTTTTCCTTTTGCTAAGTTGATAGCTCCAGCTACCGAAGACGAAGGAATTGAAGTATTGCATCCTAAGCAAATTGCTGCTTTTGTAGCCGAATTCGATTCGAGAGCCATCGATTACACCATCGCCAAATTTGTTCCCGCTTCGGGTGCTGCTACGCGTATGTTCAAAGAACTATACCGAGCTATCGAGTTGTTGAAAACCGACAGCAATAGTCAACTTCCCAATTCGGTGGTTGCGTTTTTCGATCAAATACACCAGTTTGCGTTTTCAGAACAATTGAATGCGGTTCTCCCACAAAAAAACCTTGCAGAATTGTGTCAGAATAAGCAATATTTGCCTGTACTCGAAGCA
>DYON01000373.1 GCA_020720525.1 Acetofilamentum sp. | reverse complement strand
TTTTATGTCTGGTTTTCAGATTGTTGGAAGTAAGAATTTTCAAGTTGGGTTAAAAGATTACGGGCAAGATTACACACAAACTCTCAATGAGTTAATCTATGCTTTGCAAGCTTTTGAGCGATTAGATGCTACGGCGGAGAGTTATTACCGACCGAATCATGAAGTTTTTCCGGAGGATTTGAACGGGTTTTATATTCGGTTCGATATTGAAAAAGATTTTGCAAAACAACCCGGTAATTATCTCGAAGATTATGACTGCAAATATGAATTACTGCAAATGAGCCAAGACACATGGTGGCATTACATGTTGAATTTAGCTTTGGTTAAAAAATTAGTCGATGACCAAACACAATTTACCGATGCTGACGGTTCGCAGGTTACTGTTTCACAGTGTGTAACAAAAATTGTGGATCGGGTAATGGCTCAAATGCACTCGGGGGGTTTACGTATGAATCTTGTTGTTCCAATTCGCATACATTGTTGCCACATTAACTATGATACCAATATTACCTTATGGAACAAAAATATAATCGAAGGTTGGTTTCTTCAAAATCCGGCAAACAACCAAAATATTTCCCCACCTGAAGGAGGCTGGCCCTGGATATATTCAACAGGTCATGCCAAAGCAGCACAAAGCATCACCGGGCAAAATTACGACAATGCTTTTTCGGTTTTTTGGGGGCGATATTTTGAAGCAATACTTATGGCAATTGTCAATGCCTACGACGGTTCGCAGGCAATTAATGCAATCACCGGAATTAAAATTCCAATAGATGCCGATGTTCGTATTTGGACACCTTGGGGGTACAAAACAATAAGTGTACACATTGATGTTCCTTTAACACCCTTAGAAAATATTTTGATTCCGGCAATTCCCGAAAGCCTCGTTCGCGATTATTACGATTTATCCGTTTTTATCACCTTATCCAATTTATATTATCTTCCCGAACCTCGATTAAATTCGCTGCTCGACATGAGCAACGACCGAACCTCATATAACGGTAACCGCAGTTATGAACATTTCCCCCTCGCATATTTGGCACTCAAAGGAACAGGAAACGAAAATAATTATAACGACAGCAAACCCATTGTAGAAACACTTCTCAATACAGCTCCCGATTGCGGACCTTACAAATACGGAACAAATCTTTCGGACTTTAATGTAGATTGGTCTTCGAGTAATCGACTCGTTTGGCCCGAAAACTGTAATCTAAACAGGGGGTTCAAAGGCGATTTCAGCGGTATCGACTACATGCTCCTGCACAATTTATATTGGCTGGTTTACAGCGACAGAACACCAAAAAATAAATTTGTACATCAAACCTACCCAAAATACAACGGTTTTTTCGACTGGGAAGGCAATGATAATAACCCTTTAACGATTACAGCAGAAAACAACATCTATGCGGACAATTTGTTAAAATCAGATGCCAATGTCAAGTATATTGCCGGCAACGAAGTGATTTTGGAACCTGGTTTTGAAACCGAATACGGAGCCGAATTTGAAGCTATCGGCAATGGAATTACAGGTGAAGGAATTGATTATGAATATATCTACTATCACCCCGATTGCAGTTTCCGGAATTATTACTACAAAACCATAGCAAACGAAACATCGTACAATCAATTATCGAAGCCCGATACAACGTATCACGAAGACCAAATCACAAGCTTTACTGCTGATACTGTTTTTATTACGCTGTCGGAAGAAGAAATGAAAAATACTGTGGATTCAATTCCCAAGGATATAACACTTCCCGAAAATCGGTCATACTGCAATTCACCCGAAATCCTTGTTTTGCCGAATCCAAACTCCGGCAAATTCACTGTTTCTGTCTCTAAAAACACAGGCACAGCCTCGCTTGAAATATCCGACATGCTCGGCAATATAATTTTAGCAAAACAATTTACGGGGCAGTTTGCTGAGGCAGATATTTCGTCATCGCCCGGCGGATTATATCTGCTGAAAATCGAAGCCGGCGGGACAATTTATACTCGGAAAATTGTGTTGCAAAAAGAATAATTGAATTATTTTTTAGATATTGTTGTTTTTTTGATATAAAAACTGCAAAAATAAGAATGCGAGCTAAATCGAATATTGTATACTACTTTTCGTTGCTAAATTACGGCATCGGATATCGAAACATTTTCGACGCAAACGGATTCCTCCGCCAAATAACCGATGAAACCGGGACCATGC
>DYON01000050.1 GCA_020720525.1 Acetofilamentum sp. | reverse complement strand
GACGGGCAAAAGAAAAGTAAGTCTATTAATTCAACCAAGCCTACTTTATCCCAAACAAGCTCGCCAAAGTTTCAATGTTCAATCCCGAAGTTTCAGAGCCTGTAACTTTACCGTTGGGGGTGAGTTTGTCAATCACATTGGGAAACAATTCCGACAACTTTGAGGTGAAAGTGTTGGTGTCGGTGCCGTTTTTGGTTGCCATGTTTTTAATGGTATCTTCGCCAAAGACGCTGGTAATCTGACTTGGCGAAACGGGCAAATTGCTTCCAGTTCCAATCCAAGAACCAACAATATCGCCCAAGCCTTTCGACGCAAACAAGCCCAATAATCCATCCAAACCACCTTGTTGACCTTGAAGAAGTCCAAGAGCTGAGCCTAAAAGATCACCTATATTCATGCCGCTGCCCGAAACCGATTTTGTGATGTCGCCGATATCCATAATATTTCTTGTTTAATTTTGAAGGAGAGCAAAGATAATCATTTTTTCAACCACAATTACCCAATTTGGCAATGACATTTGTCAAAATTGACGAATGATGGATTTTTTCGTTGGAAGTAAAATCTGCTGCAATATCAAATTATAATTACTTAGACGTTTATCGTTCAAAGCGATTACAAAACTAATCGGCTTGCTCAACCGAAACAATCTCGGGAAGTACTTTTCTCATGCTTGCTTCTACACCATTTTTTAAGGTTTGTATTGCCATTGGGCAACTGTGGCATGCACCCTGCAAGCGAACATACACCACTTTGTCGTCGGTAAGTCTATCGAATGCAATATCGCCTCCATCGGCCTGAAGATAAGGGCGAATTTGTTCAATTATGTTTTTCACTTTGGTTTCCAATTCTGTACTCATAGCAATTCAATGTTACTGATTTATTTCAACAATTTTTGTGGCATCCTGAGTAGCATTTCGGATAGAAACGGACTGAGCGGTATTTTGAGCCATTAAATAAAAGGCTTTTTGAAGTGGGTGTTTTTCGTCGAACGCGGCTGGCAAGCCGTTTTCGCCGCTAGAACAAACTTCCTCTTGAATGGGAATTTCGGCTAGCAAGCGAATACCATGCTGTTCGGCCAGTTTGCGTGCGCCTTCTTTTCCAAAAATATAATACTTCCGATCGGGCATATCGGTAGGCGAAAAATAGCTCATATTTTCTACAATTCCAAGTACCGGAACATTAATTTGCTGATCGGTGAACATACTCAAAGCTTTTCGTGCATCGGCCAAAGCAACATCTTGAGGTGTGGAAACAATTACCACTCCAGTAACACTGTAGTTTTGAACCAATGTAAGATGAATATCGCCTGTTCCTGGAGGAGTATCGAAAACAAGATAATCGAGTTCGCCCCAATCGGTATCGTTCATTATTTGAGTAAATGCATTTGTAATCATTGCTCCGCGCCAAATAAGTGCTTTGTCTGGATCTACAAAAAAGCCTATCGAAACCATTTTCACACCGAATTTCTCAACAGGAACAATCCATTGTTTTCCATCGCGTTCAATCACTTCGGGTTTTTCGTTTTGTACTCCAAACATCATTGGAATGCTGGGACCGTGAATATCGCCATCAACTAAGCCAACCTTGGCACCACTTTTTGCTAGACCTACTGCCAAATTTACAGCAATAGTTGATTTTCCCACTCCACCTTTGCCGGAAATTACAGCAACAATGTTTTTGATGTTTTTCAAAGCAGGTTTATTATGTGTAGAAGTAACTCTCGAAGTAAAATTTACTTCCACTTCTGCATTGGGATAAACCTGATGAATTGCATTTGCACAATCGTTTTTCATGTGATCTTTAAGGGGGCATGCAGGTGTGGTAAGAACGATTGAAAAGCTCACCTTGCTTTCGCTTACCTCGATGTTTTCAATCATATTGAGAGTTACCAAATCTTTTTTGAGGTCGGGTTCGGCAACAGTTCCAAGTGCTTTAAGAATAGCTTCTTTGTTCATTTTCCGTGTTGATTTAGATTCTGTAAAAATAACGCAGCAAAGGTAGGAAATTATTGACAATAGGTGGCACTGCAAACAAGCAAAAAAATGATAATTGTTAGGTGATAGTGTTAAAAGTGAATAGATAATGCGTGGAGCTTTTTAAAAAAATATGCTGTATCTTCGCTGAAAATCTTGAATTATGCTGAAGCAAAAGTTGATCAACTTGTTCGATATTGAGGGTTGGAGTCGTGATACAGAGCTTTTTACGCCAATTTATGAGCAACCTGGTTTTCGTATAGAGCGAATTCTCACAGCAGGACAAACATCGCCGGCTTTGGGTTGGTACAATCAGGACGAAAACGAAATGGTAATTCTTCTTCAAGGTAACGCAGTAATTGAGTTCGACGACAACACCAAAGCCGAAATGAAAACTGGCGATATGCTTGTAATTGAAAAATTCAGAAAGCATAAAGTATCGTACACGTCAACTGAACCACCCTGTGTTTGGTTGGCAGCATTTTGGAGAGATTAATTCCATGATTTTACTAAAAATAGAAGTTGGCTGATTGATAATTCGTAGGCATGAAAGCTTGTAAAATAGTGTCATCGAGTCTATATGTATATTCTGTGTAAGCAAAACTGCGCAACAGAGAAAAAACTGCTACATTTGATGCGAATTTTAATTCTCATTTATGAAAAGCCTTCTTTTTACAACACTGATTTTGCTTTTTGCAACTTCCATTTTTGCTCAGAAAAGCACTTCTGAAAGCGAAAACAAATGCTGGTACAACGAGGATTGGAAAACAGACAAATCTATGGGGGTTTCGTCCGACAAAGCATATAATGAACTGTTGAAAGGCAAAACGCCCAAACCAGTAGTTGTAGCTATTATAGATGGTGGCACCGATATCACACACGAAGATTTGAAGGATGTGATTTGGGTAAACGTAGATGAGATACCCGACAATGGAATCGACGACGACAAGAATGGCTACATCGACGATATTCATGGCTGGAGTTTTATTGGAAACCCCGATGGCAGGAGCGTGAATCAGGACAATTTGGAACAAACCCGCATCTATCGGATGCTTAAACCCAAATACGAATTTGCCGACTCGCTGGTGAATGTCAACAACGAAGAATATCGGCTTTATGCAAAATGTCGCGACGAGGTTGAGGCTGAATTAACATCAGCAAAAAACGCTCTCAAAAATGTAAATTCGTTGTATGAAAATCTGAAATATGCTGACAGTGTATTAACTATCTATTTCAAAACAAACGAATATACCGAAGATCAGCTTAGAGATGTGAAATCGTCGGTTATGGTGCCTTTGGCCGAATATATTTTGCACTGGAAAAAAGAAGGTTTAGGAATTGCCGAAGTTGAAGGAATAAAAGAATACTACGAAGGTATTGTACTTTATCGCTACAATATCAATTTCGATCCGCGGTATATTGTTGGCGACGATTGGACTAATAACAGCAATCCATATTATGGCTCCAACGATGTTACAGGTCCCAGTGCCGGTCATGGAACCATGGTAGCTGGAAATGTTGCTGCAGTAAGAGGCAATAATTTGGGTCCCGACGGAGTAACGTCGAATGCACAATTGATGATTATTCGTGTTGTACCCGATGGCGACGAACGCGACAAAGACGTTGCAAACGCTATTTTGTACGCAGTAAACAATGGAGCAACAATCATTAATATGAGTTTCGGAAAATCGTATTCGCCACAAAAGCATTTTGTCGATTCTGCGTTGCGCATTGCCAGCCAGTACGATGTCCTCATAATTCATGCTGCTGGAAACGAAGCCGAAAACAACGACTCTATCGATCATTATCCGCTCAACCGCGATGCCAATGGTTTGGTTATTGAAAAAAAATGGCTAACAATTGGTGCCAGCACAAGCACTGGCGATAAAAATCTTCCTGCTCCTTTTTCGAATTATGGCAGCAAAACAGTTGATTTGTTTGCTCCAGGACAACAAATTTACAGCTGTCAACCAAACAATAAATACGGCTATGTTGACGGCACATCCATGGCTTGCCCCATCACTTCGGGTGTAGCAGCAATTATTCGATCCTATTATCCCGAACTCACGGCAATGGAAGTGAAAGAAGTGATTATGAAATCGGTACAGCCATTTAACAAAAAAGTAATTGTTCCCAATCAAGAAGGCGAAAGCACCAAAGTGAAATTTAGCGAACTTTCGGTTTCGGGTGGCATTGTGAATGTTTACAATGCATTGAAACTTGCCGAAGAAATGGTTAAAGCAAAAAAAGGCTAGGCAAAAACACAATAAGTCCAGCTTTTTTTAACCATATTCTTTTACCTTTGCAGAATGTGTGGTATAGCTGGCATATTTTCGTCCGACGAACAAATACGTTTGCGCATCGGTGCAATGAATGCGCTTTTAAGCCATCGCGGTCCCGACGCTCAGTCGGTTTGGACTGAAAAAAGAGTTTCGTTGGCGCATAGCCGCTTATCGATTATCGATGTTTCGGATGCAGCTATTCAGCCTATGTTTTCGGCAAACGAACGCTATGCTATTGTTTTCAATGGCGAAGTGTACAATTACCGACAACTATCAGAAAAACTCCAACACGATTTTCCTGAGATCTATGGTAGTAGAGGCTTCCGAACTCAGTCCGATACAGAAATAGTTCTTGAACTTTTTTCGGCGTATGGAACCAACTCGGTAAATATGCTCAACGGCATGTTTGCATATAGCATTTACGATAGACTCGACGAAAAACTGTTTTTATTTCGCGACCGAATTGGAATCAAGCCACTTTTTTATTCGATTCACAACAATACATTGTGCTTCGCTTCCGAATTGCGAAGCTTAATGCAGGCAATGCCATCGAAAACAATGAATGTTAAAGCGTTGCCACTGTATTTTCACTTGGGGTATTTCCCCGAACCGCATACTGTGCTAAACGAAGCCAATAAATTTCCGGCTGGTTGTTTTGCCAGCTGGGATGGCCACGAGCTCAAAACTGAATGCTATTGGGATGCAGCCAATTATGCGAAAACCAAAAAGAATATCTCTTTCGATGATGCCAAAATCAGCTTTAAATCGCTACTCGAAGAGGCTGTTTCCGATTCGTTGATAAGCGATGTACCTTTGGGTGTTTTTTTGAGCGGAGGCATCGACAGCAGTTTGGTGGCTTCTGTGGCTGCTTCAAAAGCTTCCGGAAAGATTAAAACTTTTACCGTATCGTCGCCAAACAAAGACCACGACGAAAGCAAATATGCACGCAAAATTGCCTCGCATTTACAGTCGGAACATTTCGAGATGGCTGCCAACGAAAAAGCACTTACCGATTTGGCTGAGCCTTTGTTGCAGCAGATGGATGAGCCATTGGCCGATTCTTCGTTTTTTCCAGTTTTTTTGATCTCGAAATTTGCCCGCGAACACGTCACTGTTGCGCTTGGTGGCGATGGAGGCGACGAACTATTCCAAGGCTATGGCACGTATCGTTGGGCGCAACGTCTCAGCAACCCATTGCTGCGAATAGCAAAGCCTTTGGCGCGAATACGACTCAAAAACACCCGCCATGCGCAGTTTTTCAATCCTGCGCTTACCAAGAGTTTTTATTCTAATATCTTTTCGATTGAACAAGATTTTTTTCCTTTGTGGGAGTTGGCATCGTTGAATTTGACAGCTGAGCAGCCTTTTCCGAAAGATATTTCATTTCTCAACAACTTGTCGCCAGCCAATGCTCAAGCATTTTTCGACCTCACGCATTATTTAAAAGACGATTTGCTTGTGAAAGTCGATCGTGCATCGATGCTCACAAGTCTCGAAGTGCGCCCGCCCCTGCTCGACCATCGTTTGATTGAGGAAGCACTTCAGCTCCCACTCATACACAAAATAAAATCGGGCGAAAGCAAGTATTTGTTGAAAGAAATTCTGAGCGACTATATTCCACATGAGCTTTTCGACCGACCCAAAAAAGGTTTTTCGATTCCAATGCAAAATTGGCTTAAAAACGAACTCGGCTTTCTGCCCGAACGCTATTTGCATAACGAAAAATTGCGCATTTTCCAATTAATTTCGTTCGTGGAAGTTCGAGATATCTTGACGAAATACAGAAATGGAAGTCATCGTTGGTACTACAATCGAATTTGGATACTTGTTGTTCTGAGTCTTTATCTCGAAAATCATCCAGAAATAGTTCTGCCAAACAGTTAAGTACAAAAATGGACAATCGAACCGTGATATATCTGAGCTACGATGGCCTATGCGACCCAGTGGGAGCATCGCAGATTCTGCCCTATATTAAAGGATTGTCGAAAAATGGTACTCGATTTTTTGTAATCAGCTTCGAAAAACCCGATCGTTTGGACGAAGGTCGCCAGCGAGTTCAAACCGAACTAGACGAAAGTGGCATTGTGTGGTGGACTTTTGGCTACACCAAGCGCCCACCAGTGTTATCGACCATGTTCGATTTGCGCAAAATGAAAAAAGCTGCAAAACAAATTTGTAACGAAAACAAGGTCGATTTTATTCACGCCCGCAGCTACATTTCGGGTTTGGCAGCCCACCATATTTTCAAAAAGAAACAAATCCCTTTCTTGTTCGATATGCGTGGTTTTTGGGCCGATGAGCGCATCGATGGTGGGATTTGGAATCTTCGAAATCCTATATACAAGGTCATTTATCGATTCTTCAAGCGAAAAGAAAAGCAAATGTTGGTCGATGCCCAGCAGGTTGTTTCGCTCACTTTTGCTGGAAAAGATGTTCTCACAAACGATTGGGGCATCGATTCTTCAAAAATCGAAGTTATTCCCTGTGCTGCCGACTACAACCATTTTGCAAGGCCCGAAAATGCTGTTCTCGACCGAGCCCGAACCAAATACAATTTGCCCAAAATTGTCGGAAAGACACTTATTTATACTGGATCGACCGGAACATGGTATATGTTGCGCGAAATGTCCGATTTTTATGGGATTTTCCGCAATCACTTTCCTCAATCGCGTTTTGTGCTTTGTGTAAACGAGGTGAGCGAAGCTGTAAAAGCAATTGAGCAACAATTCCCCAACGAAGTACATGTATTCGAACGCGTTGCTCGGAACGAAATGCCTCAAATGCTTTCTTTGGCCGATTTCAGCATCATGTTTATCAAGCCATCGTTTAGCAAAAAAGCTTCGTCGCCCATCAAGCTGGCCGAATCGCTGGCGGTAGGAGTACCTGCTATTTGCAACGTCGGAGTTGGCGATTTGGGCTCGGTCGAAAACGATGGTTTTGGTTTGCTTATTCGCAATTTTAGCCCAGAAGCTTATTCGGCAATTTGCCAAAAGATAGCGGCAATTCCATTCGAAAGCACAAATCTACGAAGTGCTTCGTCCGAAATGTACGAGCTAAGCAACAACATTGCTCGATACCAGAATTTGTATTCGAAAATGATTTAATTAAAACAGGAAATTTACTGCTTCATCAACGCAAGAATTTTCCGGTAATCGTCTTCGCCCAGTTTGTGAAAATAGCCCGAAGCGCGGCTGTTAGTCATAGCTTCGAACACTTTTTGTTCGTCGTAGTTTTCAATTTTCAATTCATCAAGCGAAACAGGGCTTAAAAAACTGCGAAACATGGTGGTTGTTTTTGAAATGGTTTCTTCAATTGAATCGACTCCAAAAACAGCTTTTCCAAATTGTTGTATTCGTTCGGGAATGCGATCGGACATGAGTTTAAGCCAAGCTGGATAAACAGCAGATAATGTAGCACCATGCGGAATATCGTAAAGCAACGAAAAAGTGTGACCTAAGCCGTGAACACCCCAATCGCCTCCTTTGCGACCAAACATGGTGATTTCGTTCAGCGCACAAGTGGCAGCATACATAATGCGAGCACGCCATTCGTAATTGTCGATTTCTTTAAGCAATTTCGGACCAAATTCGATGGCTTCTTGAATAATGGAAACGGTGAAGCGGTCGGCTAAGCTGGCATTGCCAATGCCAAAATAGGCTTCCATGCAATGAGCCACCAAATCGGAAACGCCATGTGCTGTATAATTGCGTGGAACACTTATGGTGAAGGCTGGATCGAGAAAGCTGTATTTTGGCGCAACCAATTTGCTCCCAAAAGCAGTTTTAAGTCCAACTTCGGGATTTTGCAACACGCTGAACGGATTCATTTCGGTTCCTGTGGCTGCCAATGTGAGAACCGCAACAATGGGAACTGCCTTTTCGGGTTTTAAATCGCCGGTGTACAAATCCCAAGGATCGTTTTCGTATGGAATAGAGGCGGCAATGGCTTTGGCGCTATCGATTACGCTTCCACCGCCAACAGCAAGAATCACGTCGGGACGAAAACTGCGGCCAATTTCCACTGCTTTGCGCACTTCCTTCACACGTGGATTGGCCAAAATGCCCGAAAATTCGCTGAATTGCATTCCAGCTGCTTCTATTTCGGCAATCATTTTAGCTCTAATACCGTTTTTTAATGTCGATTCGCCTCCACGAACAAACAAGACTTTTTTCCCAAACTGAGGCAGTATATTCCTGATATTCAGACAAACATCCTTCCCAAAATGCATTTGAGTAGGGATATTCCAAACGAAATTTTCCATTTTTTTTTAACAAAGTTAGGAAATTGCTGATTTCTTTACTGTTTATATTAGATGATATTTAACAGACTGGGGATTTGTACTGCTATTGAACAAGAGCGATGCACAAGCGGTTTTAATTTGTGCTAAGAAGAAGCCTAAGAAAAATTGCATAATTCGATTGACTCCTATACTTGATTGGTTTCCAAGTATTTTGTTTGGACGCGTTGCAATTAACAGCGTGTCGCGCAACGAAGGATTCAATTCGCTACTTCGTTATTATTATTTAGGACTTGGTGTCGATTTTCCTTTCAAGTCGATGTTTGCTTCTGTTTTCGAAAATGCACCTCGAATAGGTTTGCTTCGCGATATGAATTATCGTTTTGCCATTCCCGACGATTCGCACGACTCTCATATCCATGTTGTTACACGCGAGTATTTTGTCTATCTCGAACGAAAGCATTTCCTGCCATCGTTCAAGTTTCTCGAAACCAAATTTAATGATGTAATCAGCCGTTATCCTTGGACGGGGTTGATTTGATAATCTACAACCTTTTCAGTAATCAAAGTTTTAACATCTTCCCAATCTGTTGGGATGAGCATTACAGGCATTTCTTCAATTTCGGCATCATTAAAATACGTTAGGCTTTTCAGAACAATAAAAACTGAACCATCGTAGTATTTTTTTAAATATTGTTCTATCATTTCTGCTAAGCTCATTTGCTGCAATAGAAAATAGATATCTATAAAATCCTTTTTTGTTCCTCTTCCAGCAACTGCAGCAAGTTTCATTGCAGCAATATCGATTATTTGCGCCAAAACAATATCATCTTCAATAATGGAAGGCATCAACCATGGATAAGGGAAGTTCACTATATCGGTTTTTATTCCATTAATGGAATAAACGCGGATGCTTTTTGTTTGATGCAAAACATTCACTTGATTGAATTGTGAAAGGGCTTTTGAAATTTCAAATTCATCTGCATTTAGCTCACCGAATAAATTGATATCGACCGATTTTCGATGTCCCAATTGCAAAGCCAACGAAGTTCCTCCAACAAGACGTAAATCCTTGAAAACATCAAGTGAAATCAGCCTTTTTAGAAGTTCCAGTGTTTTGGCATCGATTGATTCGAAGTGAAGCATGCGAATTGTTCTTTTGGAGTATTGGTAACGAGCGAAATAAATGAAAGCGATTTTTTGTCGAGATCACGAATTGAAACAGCAACGTCGGCAATTTCCTTCATTGTATATAATCGACAAACAAGAACCCAATCTTCAAAGAGTCCATATTGAAGAACCTGTGAAACGATAATCTTGCGGTTTTTGTCGAAATCGAGTTCGTTGCGATTAACATCCCAAAAAAGATGAGGCGAAAAATCCGATATCTTCACATCCAGCCCTTGGGTTTTCATTGGTCGATTTCGATTGAATTGTTTTACAAAAATAGTAAAATTCTGGGCGAAATTTCCCCGCCAAAGTTTATTGTTGCGAAAATCAGTAATTTAGTAGTTGAAAACCCTGAAGAATATGTGTGGACGATTCACAGCAAATGTCAAGAAAAAAGGTCTCGAAGAAGAGTGGATTTTGGCAGTTCCGCCCGAATTCAGGACTCGATACAACATTGCGCCATCGCAGCTGGTTGGAGCAATAACCAACCAAAACCCTGACGAACTAACGATGTTTTGTATCGATAGAATTGCTATTTGTTTCTTGTTTTCTTTACTCCTTCAAGGTCTTTGTCGCCATTGCCTTTTGCTTCGATAAATCCAACTGGAATTCTGCTATCAGAGCGGGATAAGTTATACTTTTTGGTCAGTTTTTTCATTCGCATTTTAATAATGCAGCCATTTCCATATCGCCTGGGAAAGAAAACAAGTCGGGTTTTAGTTCGGAAAGATTGACCCAATGAAAAAACAAATCGGCATTTTTCATTTCTGCTTCGCTATGCCACAGTTTTGATACAGCAATATGTTCTGTTTGACTTGTTTCTACCTGATAATAGATGGGTACCACCTGCACCTGATTGTAGAAAATGGCAGGAATAAATTGTTTTGGAGTATGGAGTAGCTTTCCGACAACAATTTCGACACCGCATTCTTCCATGAATTCTCGTTTAAGCGCTTCAACTGGAGCTTCGCCATATTCGAGTCCACCTCCCGGAAGCTTAATCATTCGCATTCCAAACCATTTTTCTTCGGTAACAAGCAATTTGTTGTCGTGAATCAGAATGCCATAAATTCGAATAGAAAACGGGTATAATCTGTCGGTTTTTTGCATAGTGGTTAATTATTCTGTGCTTGTGGATGGTTTATTGGCTCGCGTCATTTCGCGCTTTCCAGCAAAACCTGTAAGTTTTTCAATCGTAAATCCGCATGCTTTCATGGTTCGACGCACTTCGCCCTTGGCAACATAAGTTACTAAAACACCATTGGGCTTCATAGCTTTAAAGATTTTTGCAAAAATCTCAGCAGTCCACAATTCGGGTTGAGTGGTAGGCGAAAAAGCATCAAAAAAAACCAAATCGAAATACGAGTCTTTTAGATCGATATTTTGAATTGGCGCTTCGAGATAATTCATAATGAAATGATTTCCGATTTCAACAGGCAAATTGCGATTACAGCTGTGAATATTCATGACTGCTTTGTGCATTTGTACTCCACCATAAATCGAAAAATAGTTGAGTTGCGAAACCAACGAAAGGCTGAGCGGATATGGCTCTGCACCAACATAATTAATTATTGCATCGTTGTTTTCTGCTTCGAGCAATACCAGAGCAGCATTAAGTCCAGTTCCGATACCAATTTCAAGCACATTGATATTTTTCTTTTTCTCAAGCAATGGTTTCAGTCCAGCTTCAATAAAAACATGCATGCTTTCGGTCACCGCTCCATGAATAGAATGATAATGTTCGTTCAAATCGGCTACAAACAATGTGTGAGAACCATCTTCGGTAATAATGAGCTGATTTTCTTTCATCGGTTGTATAGAATTTGGATGTCGCATACCGAATCGGGCAACGCAAGAGTACCAAGCCAAGCCCCTGCTGGATAGGAATATGCATTAATATTGCGACCCGAAGCCAAATAAATGATATCGTCGGTTTCGTCGTAAACAATCTTTCCAGCAAAAGCTGCATTACCTATTTCGCCCGACGTATTCGAGTCGTAATCATAAACCAATATTCCTTCGGAATGACTAATCAGATAGCGGTCGTTGTTAACCTGTGCAACACCCAAAATAGACCCAGATGGAAAATTTTTCCGCTGCGTGATGGTCATATAATATGTGTCGAGCGTTTTGGCAGTTGGTTGGTTGTTGAGGTTCGAAAACAAAACAACATCGTTGCCACTAATGCGATACAAATCGAGCACGGTATATTCTGTAAAAATTATTTCTTTCACATAGCCCGACATATCCCACAGAACGCCAACACTCATATCTCCTCCAACATAATACTCGAGAACAGCCAGCAAATATGTTCCATCGAAACGTACCCTCTTAGCTTTGAAGTTATCGATTGAATATGAATATTTGAAGCTACCGTTTCCCGAATACCCATCGATTCTACCGTCGTAATAAGCAACAACGAGCCGTCCATTGCTGTACGTTATCGATTCGAAATAGGGGAAAGGAGGATTCTCGATTGCATTTATTTGATGAACAATTGTCGCATCGGAAGCATCGATAAAATAGAGATTTCCGGAGTAGCGACCCATCGAAAAGACAAGTTGATCGGCACTACTAACAGTACCTTCGGCAAAATCGCCTGGAATTTGTTTGAATGGTGCATACTGCAATAAACTATCTACCTTGTAAATATTGGTGTGTCCGTTCGATTTTTCGAAGCAAAACGCCATCAGCGAGCGGCTTTCTTTTGGGATTCCAAAAATTGAAATATGCAGATATGTTTTACTGGAGCCATATTCGTTAACAGCTTCAACCAGCAAAAAGTAATTCCCGCTTTCGAGATTTTGGTTTGAAAAAATGTATTCGGAACTAAAATTGTAATTCTCGGTTTGCGGATAAATGGTTACAGCCGGACACATTTGTGAAAAAGTGCTGTTGATGAGTACAATTTTAATATAGCTGATTGCAGATTGCGACTGCACATTGCCACTTACAATGATGGTATCGGCAACACAGCTATTGGAATAATCGGAAGGAGACAAAACCTGAAGTACAGGAGGCTCGCCCATGTCTTTGCGGCACGAAAGCAACATGGGAACAAGAATCGATAAAAAAACAATTCTGATTTTCATGTTCCAATTTTTGTTTGTAAATTTAGCACGAATTTAATTAACTTCATCGAAATTATGGAAGATTATTTTTCGCGCATTTTGTTTCTTGACATAGAAACAGTACCTGCAGCGCCGTCGTACAACGATTTGAGCGAGCGGATGAAACATTTTTGGGAT
>DYON01000049.1 GCA_020720525.1 Acetofilamentum sp. | reverse complement strand
AGGAACTTGGTATCGCTGGTCGTTCGATGTAGCCGATATGCCCGACTATATGAAACTCGGGATTACAGAAGACGCATATCTAATGGCAACAAATACCAGTAGCGGTGACGATGTTTATGCCTTCGACCGTGCCACTATGCTCGCTGGCGGTGCAAGCCCCACCATGATAGGGTTTGATAACCCAAACAGACCCACAACAACATCTGGTTTCCATTGTATCATGCCTGTTGATGTAGATGGCGCGTATGCTCCCAGTGGAGCTCCTGGCAGATTTCTAACTATAAATGATGGAGGTTGGCCCTCAGGAGGCACAGACCAAATTTGGGTTTTCGAACTCGACCCCGATTGGACAACTCCTGCAAACTCTACCTTTTCACGAGTTCAGCAAATTAACGTTTCAGTTTTCGATGCAGTATTTAATACTTCTTCTCTTTGGGAGGATATTGACCAACCCGGAACCACGCAGAACCTCGATGCATTGAGCGAGATGCTTATGTATGAGGTAAAATATAGGAATTTTGGCACATCCGAACATATTGTTTGCTCACATGCTGTTGACGTAGGCAGTTCGCAAGCTGGTATTCGTTGGTATGAACTCACAAAATCGGGTAGTACTTGGTCAGTTCGTCAAAGCGGCACTTATGCCCCTGACGGAAACAGCCGCTGGAATTCAAGCATTGCCATGAATGGAAACAAAGAAATAGGCATTTCATATTCTATTGCGAATGGATCAAACATGTATCCCAGCTTACGTTTCACAGGGCAATCATCTGCTGAGTACGGAACTGCAAGCGGGCTTTTTGATGTCACCGAAACTGAATATGCTACAGGAACAACTTATCAGGGCACGCATGAGCGCTGGGGAGATTATGCTCAGATGAGCATAGATCCCACCGACGACAACACTTTTTGGTACACTTCGGAATACATGATTAATACTAATCATCAAACAAAAAACACCAAAATAATTGCTTTCCGTTTTCAGACCGACAACAACCCACAAACTTTTAGTGCTACTGCTGTAGCTTCCGATCAAATCGACCTTTCTTGGGCTCTCAATTCAAGCAGCAATCCAGTTTTGGTTGCATGGTCGGCTACTGGTACTTTTGGAACTCCTGCAAATGGAACAGCCTACACGGCAGGAAACTCAATCTCGGGTGGTGGAACAGTTTTATATTATGGCACTGGAACCAGTTTCAACCATACTGGGCTAACAGCAAGTACTACATACTACTACAAAGCTTGGAGCAACTCGGGAAGTTATACATGGAGCACTGGTGTTACCGACAATGCTACAACACATAGCTCGGCAATCAATACATTTCCATTCACACTCGATTTTGAATCGTCGGCCGATTACACAACCGATTTTTCGCCGTGGACAACTGTTGATGGTGATGCAAAAACCACTTTTTCGAGTTCCGATGCAAACTTCACTGGCGAAGGTACAGCGTTTGCTTATTTGGCAATGAACCCTGACCTTTCGGGATGGACTACCGCTCAAGGTGATGCTGCTCATGGCGGATCGCGTTGTGGAATGGCTGTGTGCCCTGCCGATGCTTCGCAAAGCAACGATTGGTTTATTTCGCCTGCAATTCATTTGGGCACTGCCTCGAGCTTTTCGCTTTGGACATTAAGTCCTAAAACCAGTACTTGGGGAAATGATGAATATCAGATTTTAGTTTCAACAACCGATAACTTACCTGCAAGTTTTACAGCCATATCTTCGGTAGTCGAAGCACCTGCCACATGGGCTCAGCAAACCTACAGCCTTGCTACTTATGACAATCAGACTATTTATTTGGCCATTAAGCATGTTTCGACCGATAAGTTTATGTTTTGGATGGACGATTTGGCTTTCACTTCAACCGTCTCGGGATGTAATCCTGCTTCGGTGCTTACCCAACCTTCTAGCACTGCTGTTTGCCCAGGTTCACCATCTAGTTTTACTGTTTCAGCAAATGGCGATCCAACAATTACCTATCAATGGCAAAAGAATGGAGCGAATATCGGAAGCGCAACAAGTTCAACATACTCAATTTCCTCAACTGTGGCTGGCGATGCTGGAAACTACCGTTGTATTGTTACCAATAGCTGTGGTGCCGATACCAGTAATGTTGCAACCCTAACAATGAATACTGCTCCAACGGTTACTACTCACCCATCATCGGCTACTCAATGTGCAGGAACCAATATTACATTTACATCTGCCGCATCGGGAACAGCAACTCTGAGCTACAAATGGCAAAAAAATGGAGCTGACATTTCTGGAGCTATCGCTGCTTCATATACCATCAACAACATTGCCGCTGGCGATGCGGGGACTTACCGCTGTGTGATAACAAACTCCTGTGGAAACGCAACCACCAATAATGCAACGCTTACTGTAACAGCTGCTACTTCAATTTCGGCTCATCCATATAGTGTGTCGGCTAACCAGGGCGACAATGTATCGTTTACCGTCTCTGCTTCTGGAACAAGTCTCACCTATCAGTGGAAAAAGGATGGTGTCAACCTCACCAATGGTGGCAATATTTCTGGAGCAACTTCAGCCACTTTGCAAATAAACAGCATTACCACAGCCGATTTTGGAACTTATACTTGTCTTGTTTCTGGTTCTTGCGGCAACATTGAATCGAATGGCGCATTGCTTACCGTTCTCACCTCTATTTCAGAAAATGAAAACAATGGTCTTGATATTTTCCCAAATCCATCTGAAGGAATGTATTTGGTCGATTTTGGTCAAAATAGTGTGAATGGAAAGCTAATCATCTACGATGTTCAAGGCAATATTATTATGTGGCGTTTGATAACTGATGAAAACTCTATTAATATCAATTTGCTAGGAAGAGCCGAAGGGATTTACCATCTCAAAGTTGAAATTGGTGAAGAAACCCGTATTGGACGTTTAATTTTGAAGCGATAATTGAATAATTAATACAAATAGGGGCGGCAACGAGCAAATTTCGTGGTCGCCCCATTTATTTATTTATAAGGTGTAATGAATTGCCTTACAGGGTTAATATACTTTTTGTCAGGGTTTTATTCATTTTTTACAGGAAATATTTTGTCATGAAATCAAAAATGCGTTTCTTTGCACCCTTGTTTTACTAAAATACGGAAAACATGTCAGAAATTGCAGAAAAAGTAAAGGCCATTATCGTTGACAAATTGGGTGTCGACGCAGCTGAGGTTAAACCCGAAGCAAGTTTTACCAATGATTTGGGAGCTGACTCTCTTGACCAGGTTGAACTGATCATGGAGCTCGAAAAAGCTTTTGAGCTTCAGATTCCCGACGATCAGTCCGAGAAGATTGGCACCGTTGGTGACGCTATCAAGTACATTGAAGAAAACAAAAAGTAAACCCAAGACTTGATGAATAAAAGGCGAGTTGTTGTAACTGGCCTTGGTGCAATAACTCCGCTGGGCAATACTGTTTCCGAACATTGGGAAGGATTGATCAACGGAGTTAGTGGCACTGGAATGATTACTCGATTCGACGCTTCTAAGTTCAAATCGCAGATTGCCTGCGAAGTGAAAAATTACGATTCTGCGCTCTATTTCGATCGCAAAGAAGTAAGGAAGTACGATTTGGTTTCTCAATTCGGTATCATAAGCGCCAATGGGGCCATTAAAGATTCAGGACTTGATTTAAGTCAGGAAGATTGTCATCGCATCGGAGTAGTTTGGGCGAGTGGCATTGGAGGTTTAATCACTTTTTACGAAGAGATTGCTTCTTTTGCCACAGGTGATGGTATTCCTCGCTTTAGTCCGTTCTTCATTCCTAAAATGATTGTCGATATCACTGCTGGGCACATTAGCATGATTCATGGACTTAAAGGTCCTAATTTTGCTACTGTTTCGGCTTGTGCTTCGTCGGCCAATGCTATTGCAGATGGTATCATGCTCATTCGGCATGGTTATGCAGATGTTATGGTGGCTGGTGGCTCCGAAGCTGCAATTAATCAAGGTGGCATTGGTGGTTTCAATTCCATGCATGCTATCTCTACACGCAACGACGATCCTGCAACCGCATCTCGTCCATTCGACAAAGACCGCGATGGTTTTGTAATGGGTGAAGGTGGTGCCGGATTGGTACTTGAAGAATACGAACATGCCGTGAAGCGCGGTGCTAAAATCTATGCCGAATTGGTTGGCTTTGGTTTAACTGCCGATGCATATCACCTTACTGCTCCTCATCCCGAAGGCGAAGGCGCTAGAATGGCAATGAGCATTGCAGTTAAGGATGCTGGCTTGGAGCTCACCGATATAGAGCATATTAATACTCATGGAACTGCTACTCCTGTAGGCGATGTTGCGGAGCCTAAAGCTATTGTCGAATTGTTTGGAGAGCACGCATACACTATTTCAATCAACTCAACCAAATCGATGCACGGTCACCTATTAGGTGCTGCCGGTGCACTCGAATCGATTGCTGTAATTCTTGCTATGAAGAATGGAATCATTCCACCAACAATCAATCATTTTACCGATGATCCCGCGATTGACGGGAAACTCGATTTCACTTTCAATAAGGCTAAAGAACGCAATGTTACTTACGCTTTGAGCAACACTTTTGGTTTTGGCGGACACAACGTTAGTCTCGCTTTTAAAAAAGCTGAATAGTGACAATGCTTGATTTTATTTTTAGAAAGAATTACTCCGACAATCTTTCTAAAAGCATAAAAAATATTTTCGGGTTTCGACCCAGAAATATTTTTTTGTATGAATTGGCTTTTTTACACAAAAATGCGAAGGTCGAAAAAAATGGTCACGAAATCTCGAATGAGCGTCTCGAGTTTTTAGGCGATGCGGTTATCGATCTTATTGTAGCTGCTTATCTTTTTAAGAAATTTCCTTTTGCCAACGAGGGCGATCTTACCGAAATGCGGTCGAGAATTGTAAGCCGGAATTCCTTAGGCAAAATAGCCGAAAAACTTGGTATTGGCAAATTACTTGTGAAGCATCGCAATAGTACCAATGGGGTAAGTTCTATCGATTCGGGTAATGCTTTCGAGGCTTTTTTGGGTGCAGTTTATCTCGATAAAGGTTTTGATTTTGCAAAGAATTTGCTTGTGAGTTTTATTTTTGCACGCCGAATAGATATTGATTCAATTATTCATACCGAAACTAATTTTAAAAGTCGGCTTATCGAATATTGTCAGCGCGAACATAAAACACTTGAATTTGTGGTTGTTGACAAAGTTGACTATGGGCGCAAACGCCAATACATTATTGAAGCAACAATAGATGGAGTTGGCCAAAGTAAAGGTGTCGATTTTAGTGTGAAAGGTGCAGAACAACAGGCCTCCGAAAAAGCACTGGAAGCATTACATCAGAATGTGGAAATCTGATTATTTATTCAACTGTAACCGATTTGGCAAGATTTCGTGGTTGATCAACATTGCAACCACGCATTACTGCTATGTGATAGGCAAGCAACTGCAAAGGTATTGTTGCTAAAATTGGAACGAGAAATTCTTCCGTTTCTGGAATTTCTATAATGAAATCGCTCATTTCCCTTACTGTTACATCCCCTTCAGTTACAACGCTGATGATTTTACCCTTACGGGCACGAACTTCCTGAATGTTAGAAACAACTTTGTCGTATGTTCCACCGTTGGTAGCAATAACCACCACTGGCATTTCTTCGTCGATAAGTGCAATGGGACCATGTTTCATTTCGGCAGCAGGATAGCCTTCGGCATGAATGTAGCTGATTTCTTTAAGTTTTAAGGCTCCTTCTAAAGCTACAGGATAATTGTAGCCTCTCCCAAGATACAGAAAGTTTGTTGAGTTTTTGAAGCGCTCGGCAATATTGAGAACCTCTTTCTCTGTTTGTTTGATTGTTTTTAATACTTTTTCGGGAATTCGACTCAGCTCGTGTATGTACTGGTTGTATTTCGATTTGCTGATAGTTCCTCGTTCGTGCCCCAACATGAGCCCCATAAGCGTTAAAATGGTAACTTGCGCTGTAAAAGCTTTGGTCGATGCAACTCCAATTTCGGGACCAGCATGGGTGTAACTTCCGGCATCGGTTTCACGTGCAATTGTTGATCCAACCACATTGCAGATTCCGAGAATGGTGGCTCCTTTCGACTTGGCTAATTTTATTGCAGCTAATGTATCGGCTGTTTCGCCCGATTGACTGATGGCGATAACCACATCGTTTTCTGTAATTACTGGATTGCGATATCGAAATTCTGATCCATATTCAACCTCAACTGGGATGCGTGCAAGGTCTTCGATTAGGTATTCTCCAACCAAACCAGCATGCCACGAAGTGCCACAGCCAATAATGATCATTCGTCGTGCATTGCAAAGCTTTTGCTGGTAATCTATTATTCCTCCAAGTGAGATAATGGACTTCTCTACCGATAAACGCCCACGCATACTGTCCATGATGGAATTGGGCTGCTCGTTTATCTCTTTCAGCATGAAATGTGGATAGCCACCTTTTTCAATTGCGGTAAGATTTATTTCGAGCTTATGTACATAAGGTGTTTTGTCTATGTTTCTGATGGTTTTAATTTTCAACTCCTGCCCACGTTCAATTATTGCTATTTCTTCATCTTCGAGATATACAACATTTTTTGTGTATTCTATAATGGGAGTTGCGTCCGATGCAATAAAGAATTCATCTTCTCCTACACCAATCACCATCGGACTTCCTTTTTTTGCTGCAATGAGAAGATTGGGTTGGTCTTGCGATGTAATAACAATTGCATACGCTCCAATAACTTGGCATAGAGCGGTTTGTACGGCTTCAACCAAGTTTGTTTGTTCATTCACCATGATGTCTTCAATCAGATGAATAAGAACTTCGGTATCGGTGTTGCTTCTAAACTCGTATCCACGATTAAGAAGCTCTTCTTTCAAGGTGCTGTAATTCTCAATGATGCCATTGTGAATCATTGCCATTTTTTTTGATGGCGAAATATGTGGATGCGCATTGATGTCGTTTGGTTCGCCATGTGTGGCCCAGCGCGTGTGTGCTATTCCAACAGTTCCGCTTAGGTTTTCGTGCTTAACAAGCTCTTCGAGGTCGTGCACTTTGCCTTTGCTTTTAAATACGCGCAAGTCGCCATTGAGCAAGGCAACACCTGCGCTATCGTAGCCACGATACTCAAGTCGATGAAGACCGTTAATCAATATAGGATAGGCCTGACGGGGACCAATATAACCAACAATTCCACACATAATTTAGTTTATTTGAGTGTAAGTGATTTCGAGTCGCATTGGGGTTGAGTTCTCCGGACCGTTTAGGATAACACGATTGCCATAAATTGAAGCCCCACTCACCATAAGGTTTAGACCGTAATCGGTTTCGCCACCTGTGATTAAATCTTGAATGTATCGGGTTAAAATAAATCGATACGATTTGGAATCGCTGTCGTAGGTGCCTCCAAAGGTAGATTCGCCGTAAATCTGATCGGGCAGGTATGCATTTTCGCCTTCGTTGTTGATTTTTGCTAACGACAACGAAGCGGGTCTTGGAAAAATAGACTCGGTAATATCGGCTTCATTTACTGGAATAATCAATTCTGCTCGATTAATAATTACAGAAAAACTACTGTTCAACGATTGAAGATGAGGAAACTTGATGAAAATTTTTGCTCCAGCAAGTGGAAGCAAGTATAGATTTTGGTTTCCAAGCGATGTGTCGCCATTTATTTGATTTACAAAGTTGGGCTCGGCGCCAATAAAGGAACGATCGAAATGTCCGTAGCGAGCACATGCCTGATTGATTAAAAATGTGTAATCGAGTGTGTCGGTATCGTTGTGATAATAAATAGTAAGACCCGAATTAACCGACATTACATCGAGCGACACAAGCGACCCATTGGTTGTTTGATTCGATGGAATAACGCAGAACCCATGAAAAAACGATTCGAAGGTAGTGTTGTCCGACATTAGACCCATTGCAGAGGCATCTACAATTTGTTTCCCAAAATTTTTGTCGAGTGGAATTCGCAGTTGGGGTGCAAAAGGAACGCCAGAGGCATAAAAACTGTCTTTTAGATTGGGAATAAATGTTTTTGTGCCAAGTTTTTGTCCAGCAGAAATAGGTGAATTTGAGTAGTATGCGCTGTCGGTAAATATTGAATTTTGCAATTCAAATACATCGAATGTGAGCCTGTTGTTTTGTTTGGAATTTCCATAAACACTATAGTATTCAAGATGCAATACAACCGAATCAATCACAGGATTATCACCAAAATCGACATCAACCCCTGAGAGTCGTACTTGGCTGCAAAACGAAGCCTTAATTGAGCCAAAAACGGGATCATAATAAAAACCAGCAAGACTTTGTGAGGTTTTATCGGTGCGAACACTATCTTCTTTTTGGCTGTATGTAACTATGGAGATGGTGTCGGTTTTTTTAGCATTGAGCAAATCGCCAGGAGGTTGCAAGTCGAGACCAAGCTGATCGTCGCCGGTGCAGCTCGAAAAAAGAAAGGTTAAACCTAAAACTGAAGCAAATGCAATAGCTGAAAGAATGCGAAATAAACGGTTGTTGTTCACTATAAACAAATTTTAGCGTGTAAAATTAGCAAAATAACTCGAAAGACCCTATAAAATTGTGTGTTTCAAAAAACATAGCGAAATAGAGGACAATATTTATTAATTTTGGCACCCCAAATAAAAACGCAACACATGAGCGACGACATTTTTAAAAAAATCATTTCACATGCCAAAGAATACGGATTTATTTTCCCTTCTTCTGAAATTTACGACGGACTCAGTGCTGTGTACGACTATGGTCAGTATGGTTCGGAGTTGAAAAATAATATTCGTAAATACTGGTGGAAAAGCATGGTGCAGATGCACAGCAATATTGTTGGCATAGATGCAGCAATTTTTATGCACCCCACTACTTGGAAGGCCTCTGGACATGTAGATGCATTCAACGATCCGCTCATCGACAACAAAGACAGTAAAAAACGTTACCGCGCCGACGTATTGATTGAAGATTATGCCGAAAAGCAATTCGAAAAGGCAGAAAAAGAAATTGAAAAAGCTAAAAAGCGATTTGGCGATACATTCGACGAAGCTTTGTTTCGCAGCACCAATCCCCGTGTGCTCGAATATAGGCAAAAAGGCGAAGATGCTACTGCTAAAATGGCTGCATTGCTCGATGCAAACGACCTTGATGGATTAAAAAAACATATTGAAGATCTGGAGATTGTATGTCCAATTAGTGGAAGTCGCAATTGGACCGATGTTCGACAATTCAATTTAATGTTCGATACCAAAATTGGCTCGGTGAGCGAAGGTGCCGAAACCATTTATCTGCGACCCGAAACAGCACAAGGCATTTTTGTTAACTTCATGAATGTGTATAAGACCGGTCGCATGAAAATTCCTTTTGGAATTGCCCAAACTGGTAAAGCATTTCGCAACGAAATAGTTGCCCGACAGTTCATTTTCCGTATGCGCGAATTTGAACAAATGGAAATGCAGTTTTTTGTGAGACCAGGCGACGAAATGAAATGGTATGAATCGTGGCGCGAAGAGCGTATGAAATGGCATTTGGCAATGGGAATCCCTGCCGAAAAATATCGCTGGCACAAACACGAAAAGCTGGCTCATTATGCCAATGCTGCTGCCGACATTGAATTCGATTTTCCGTTTGGTTTCAAAGAACTCGAAGGCATTCATAGCCGCACAGATTTCGACTTGACTGCTCACCAAACTCATAGTGGCAAAAAGTTGCAATATTTCGATCCCGAAACCAACGAAAGCTATGTTCCTTATGTAGTCGAAACTTCTATTGGTCTCGACCGCACATTTTTGGCTGTTTTTAGCCATGCATTCGAAGAGCAAACACTCGAAGATGGCTCTGTTCGCACTGTTTTGAAAATTCCACCATTTTTGGCTCCAATTAAAGTGGCTGTGTTGCCTTTGGTGAAAAAAGATGGCATTCCTGAGGTGGCAAACAAAATTCTCGACGATTTGCGCGAAGATTATATGGTTCAATACGACGAAAAAGATGCAATTGGCCGTCGCTATCGCCGACAAGATGCAATTGGAACTCCATTTTGCATTACCATCGACTACGAAACACTCGAAAACAATACCGTAACTATTCGCCATCGCGATAGTATGGAACAGCGTCGCATTCCTGCAGCCGAATTGAGTGCGTATATTGCGTCCGAGTTGAAACCAAAAAAAACTTAACTTTGTTAATTGCAAATTTTTAATGCTATGTCAACACAAGAACAGATTCTCGATGCGATGGAAAAAGCCGAAAAAGCTCTATCTGCAGGACAGATTGCCGAAATCACTGGTATCGATCGCAAAGAGGTTGATAAAGCCATGAAAGTGCTCAAAACCGAAGCCAAGATTGAATCGCCTAAAGTTTGTTACTGGCAGCCTAAAAAATAGATTGGAAAAATCTTCATGAAAAATAATTTGCAGCCATTGGTGTATGGCTTATTGCTTGCGATTGGTCTTACAGGCGGGTTTTTTATTTCCAATTTTACGCGCAATGGAAGTGTTATTTCTTCTTCGTCGAACGATAAAATTGAAGAAGTGATTCGATTTGCTTTCGACAACTATGTTGATAGTGTCAGCCGCGAACAATTGGTCGATTATGCTATCAGTGGAATGCTCGAAAAACTCGATCCGCATTCGGTTTATATTGCGAAACAAGAATTTGGCGAAGTAAACGATCAGTTGAATGGGTCGTTTGAGGGAATTGGGGTGCAGTTTCGAATTGAAAGCGACACTATTGTAGTTATTAGCCCAGTTCCCAATGGACCAAGTGCAATTAAAGGTGTTTTGCCTGGCGACCGAATTGTGAAGGTTGATGGGAAAACGGTTGCCGGAACTGGCCTTGAAAACGACGATGTGCTAAAATTGCTTAAAGGACCCAAAGGGTCGAAAGTTGTTCTCGGCATTTACCGCAAAGGCGTTAAAGGAATCAACGATTACGAAATTACGCGCGATGTTATTCCACTCAATAGTCTCGATGCTGCCTTTATGCTGAACAACAGTTCTGGCTATATGCGTTTGAATGCATTTACTGCTACCACCTACGATGAATTTAGTAAGGCTGTTGGACAGTTGCTCGATATGGGAATGAAAAATCTCATTCTCGATCTTCGCGACAATGGCGGTGGGTTTTTAAATGCTGCCGTTGATATTGCCGACGATTTTCTGGCCGAAGACAATACCATTGTTTATACAAAAGGATTGCATCGCAAAGAAAAGTTCTACAAATCGTACGATAGGGGATTGTTCGAAACAGGGAAAGTTGTGATTTTGATTGATGAATTCTCTGCCTCGGCAAGCGAAATTCTTGCTGGTGCCATTCAAGACAACGATCGTGGCTTGGTTATCGGTCGCAGGTCGTTCGGAAAAGGATTGGTTCAAGAACAAATTGAATTGAAAGACGGCTCGGCATTCCGACTCACTGTTGCACGTTATTATACTCCGTCGGGTCGCTGCATTCAGCGTCCATACGAAGGTGGTGCCGAGGAATACTATCTCGATTTTTATAAGTCACTGATGCTCAACGATTCGGCTGCTTGGATTTATAATACCGAAAAACACGATTCACTTGTTTACAGTACTCGACTTGGACGTGCTGTATATGGTGGAGGTGGAATTTTTCCAGATTCGGTTGTTTTGCACGACTATTCGTTTACTGCATCGTTTCAAACTGCCTTTTTTGGAAATGGGAAAATATTTGGACAGGTTTTTCGCTATATCGATGCAGAGCGAAACAATTTGAAACGAAACTATCCCGATTTTGGAACATTCTATGCTCGTTTTCAGGTGCCTGCAGGTTTAATGAGCAGTATTTATGCCGAAAGCAACATTAAAGAAAGTGAAGTTGAAATGCAGGACAAAATGCTGGCTGCTGTTTTTGTAAAAGCCAACATCGCCCGCGAACTTTTTGGAATTGATGCTTATTACAGGGTTATTATGCCCGAAGATAATCTGATTAAAAAAGCGCTACAAGTTCTGCGATAAATATTTGCTGTGCTTATTTTGCAGAAACGCTATCAACAGCTACTGAATCGTTGTTTAGAAAATCATTTGCAGAATTTACACTGTTGCTGACTCTTTGAGTGTCTTTTTTTATGCTGTCTTGATGTGCCTGCATCTCCTCGTTTTCTTGTTTGGAACTGTTTCCACACGATGTGAAAATTAATAATGCTGCAAAGAGGATTGGAAGAATTATGGTTTTCATTTTTTTCTTCAAAAATACACATTTTGATTAATACCACGAAATTGTTTGAATTTCTATCGAATGTTCAACTCATCTTGCCAACCTCAGAGCCACTGGGCTAAGTGCTGCGACAATACGCAGAGGAATTTTTTATCGTAAAAGAATGCTGATAATTGTTGATGGAATAGCCAAGTTTCTGGAATAAAAAAAGCTGTCGAACAATAATTGCTGACAGCTTTTTTTGAAAAAACTAAAACTTAGTCCTCATCTTCGTTTTGGCCGTCTTCTTCAACAATTTTCTTAATAAAGACACCTTCTGCATCAAAAATATAATCGGCTCCATCCACTTCGGCCTCGAAGGTGATTGTTCCCGAAGCGTCTTCGATACTCGCTGCTTCTGTTATTTTCTTCCCTTCCATGTTTTTACTGCAATAATGAAGTGCTCCTTCGGGAAGTGCAGTTGGGGCAATTGAAATTTCGGTTTCAATAAGTTTTCCTGTGGCATCCATAACAACAGAAGTCTCATCTTCGCCAATAGTAAATTCGGCTTCGTAATTACCATCTTCCATTTCCCACTTGACATCGGTAACTTCGGGATACAATTCGGCAAATTTCCGAGTAACAGCAGCAGGTGTTTCTTTGTCGCCAACTTTGGTGCTGTCGGTTGCATCTTTATCGTCTGCTTTTTTGGTGTTTCCGCAGGCAGTCAAAGCTACCACGAGTGCAATAATCCACAATT
>DYON01000372.1 GCA_020720525.1 Acetofilamentum sp. | reverse complement strand
AATTCATTTTTATAAGCAAACACTTCAAAAAGCAACTCGTTGATTGTATTTATACCGGTATAATTTTCATTAAAAAAATGAATTTCAAAACGATTGGTTGTGTTTCCACCGTCAAAATAAAACTCATAAGTTGGTTTTTCACGTAAGTTTACAGTTAAAAACTCACCATTGCCTACGGTTTGCATTTTGTCCACCAGATATACTTCTTGACTTTCGTCAAAAAAGATTTCAGATGCAGAAATGGAATAATTTCCGGCAGTTTGGCAACTCATGCCCAAAGGTACGATGGAAGTTTGCTTTTCAAAAGGCAATGTGTTGATAGCCAATGGAACGGCAGAACCGAAACTATAAATTTGCGGCAATTTGTCGCCTTGCGATTGCATTTTGTAAGCATCGTATTTGCTGTCGGGTTTTTCGGTGGCATCGTCAATAAATCGAACAATTAACTCATCGCTCAATTTATTTCCATCTACACGTAGTCGCAAGAAGTTGGTAGGTAAGGTTTTGCCTTTCCAGAAAATCTGTTGGCTGTGCGTGCGTGCCGAGTTTGGAATAACTACATCGCCCGAAGCATTGGCTTTTACAAAAAAGCCTTGTGCCGAAGGAATGATATGGGGCGTTAAACTGGTTGAGTTGAGCGAAACTCCCGCCAAATCGGTTACTGTGCCGCCTGCTCCGTTGTAATACCAGTAACGTTTTAAGCCGGTTGTGTGGTCTTCTTCATAGAAATACAAGGTATTGTCTATTTTGGTTTTATCCCAACCGCTTGCGTTCCAATCAATAGCCGAAGGAAATGGATTTCCGATTAAGTTCCAACCATCGAAATAGCCGGCGTTTGCATCGTTTGCGGTATAAGTTACCGGAATGCTGATGTCGCCGTTGTTGAATGTTCCTTCAAAAGTAACGGTTTTGTAGCCGTTGTCGAAAGTAGCGTAACCCTTACCAACCGAAAGGTCGGCAGCCGCGCCCGCTTGTCCGTTGTGAGCATAAGTCCAAGCATTTGTAAGCGAAGCCCAGCTTGCATAATCAGCATTTGCGGGGTCTGGCGTAATGTTTGCGCCTTCGTTGTAAGCAAAGAAATTGGGATTCCAACCGTTCGGACTGGTTGTAAATAAATTGCTCTTTGCATTGCTTATGGGCGATGAAACGTAATGCCATTCGGAAATAGGAATAAACCTTTCGGCGAAAGCCGTACCCGAAACAACCGCACCGCTTTGCATGGTAATGAGCGAACCTGCCGCACCGGAATTGGTGGGCGATTTGAGATGTAGCTCGCCATTATTTACAAAATTACCTTCCACCGTTAAAGCTCTTCCGGCTAAAACCGATAGTTTTGAGCTTGCGTTAATGGTTAGAGTAGGAGAGTTTCCTTTCAATATCAATGAATTATCTATTTCTACACCCACCGAATTGTTTATTATTATGTTTTTATTAAAGTCAGAAGCGAATGTGCCGGAAATGGTTTGCTTTTGAGTTCCATTAAAAGTCAGGGTATTAACGCTTCCAAAAGTCCATGCCGTTGCATTGTTGGTTAAATCTCCTGCTAACAATATATTTCCTGTAAAGGAATTTTCATTGAATTGAGAATTTGTGTTCAGAATAAAATTACCTTTGACAGTTAATAAATTACTTCCTGAAACGGTATAAACGGGCGTATTTGTAGTTGCCGAAAGTACCAAATTACCATAAGTTCTTCCCGAAAGGGAAATCGGATAATCAATATTGCGAGCCACATCAAATTCAAACGTTCCGTCTTCAGTTCCTATTTCAGAGGAAAGTCGGTCGATTAAATTTGCATTGGGTGTAGAAGTTTTGTGAATGTACTTACCACCGTTTTCAATTTTAAAAATAGGCGAAGTACCTACCATATCAATCACATCACCCGAAAGCGCAGCCGATTGGTTTATAAAAATACCTCCATTTTTAATCACCAACGCCTCATCGTCCGTATTCAAGGTAAGAGCCGGAATGGTGGAATTTGTATTTGGAATGGTAAAAGTAATTATCTTTCCGGCATCGGGGCTGATAGTGAGCGAGTTGATGGTGGCAGAATTGACATCGAAAACTACATCGTAACTTTCGGTGTTTCCGGTTTTGTTATCAAAAACCACATCGTCCAAACTTTGAGGTAAAATGTTTGGACTCCAGTTTTCGGCATCGTTCCAACTGCCGTTTCCGGTACTGTTGTCCCAAACTATTGCTTTAAAGAAGTTATCGTAATAAA
>DYON01000048.1 GCA_020720525.1 Acetofilamentum sp. | reverse complement strand
TTTATAAGAATCGTTACTTGTCAATTGAACCATTTTATAACGGGTTTGCTTTGGTAACAACTTATGAAAACGAAAAAATAATTATCGACGAAAAAGGACTTAAAAATTTAACTGTATGACAAGAGAACAGAAATAACGCATACCTGTAACATCGTATATAAAACATTTGGCAGTCAGTGGGTTATCGGTCAATTTAGCTTGTATCAAAAGTAGTTGCTTAAAGTAGGCTTCTGGGCTTTTTGCTTTATAACAAAGTTAATTGCCTTTCTTATACGAATGAAGTATTGCTTCGACCTGCATCATTAAATCGCGTTTATCGTTGCTCGGATAATAGATATATCCTTCGAGAGTAACCACTTTGTTGGTTGCAATGTCGTGGAACGTGTAGCTCAAAAACGGACCGCCCATGAAATCGCCTTCGGTTCGCCACAAGCCTCTCACTTCGGTTGCTTTGTTGCCAGCAAAAGGAACAATGTACGAAACAGGGCGCATGATGGTGTCGGTCGACATATATGAGCCAGGCAATTCTCCAGGAATAAACTGTTTGCAAATGTAATTGCGGTAGTCGATAATCTTAGATGGTTGTAGCTGGGTGCTATCAACAAAGTCGCGTGTATAAACAAACACGGCTTGCGAATACTTGGCTGGCTCCATGCGGTACCAAGCAAATTCGTTTTCTGTTTTGGCTTGGTAAAAACTTTCGGGAAGAACAACATGAAAACCAAATTGCTTTTTCATTGCACTTGTTACCTTCAGGTTTTCGGTGCTTTCGTATGCTTTTGCAATACGATTTCTTTCAACATTTTTGAGCATTTCTATTACCGATAGTGCCTTTTCTTTGAGCATTCTGATGGCAGCTGTGTCGGTTTTTGCAGATAAATCGATAATGATTTGTGGATCGGAATACACATTGTTGCGAGCTACAAGCTGTTCTTTGCTAACAGTATCGCTCACCGTAATTCGAATAATTTTTCTGTTCTTTTCGAAAAGTCCCTTAAAGTCAGCAGCTGTGATTTGGTGAAGATCGAACATGGCTTCGGCTTGGTTGAGCCCTTCTTGTTCTGCCATAAGTATCAATTTCACTGCTGTTCCCAAGGTGGTTTCCCATTTGCTGTCGGGCATCACAACAAGTACATCGGCAATACCGCCGGTTGATGGAGGTAAGCCATTTTTGGTTTTTGGAGTACACGAACTCATTAGAACCGATATGGCTCCGGCTAAAAATAATACGAAGATTGCTTTCATGACATTAGCTGTTTTTGTGGATTTTTAATTTTTGGCCAACCTGAAGATTGTCGCTTTTCAAATTGTTGGCTTTTCGGATATCATCCACGCTAACCCCATATAATGATGAAATTTTCCACAGCGTATCTCCCTGTTTCACTGTGTAATATACTGTTTTTAAATTGGACGATCCATTGTTTGTTCCATTGTTTGGCTTATAGGTCGATGAGGCCGAGCCATACACAATGAGCTTTTGTCCTGGATAAATCACTGTCGATTTCATACTATTCCATGCTTGAATATTGCTTACTGTGGTCCCGTAAACCGAAGCAATGGTTCCAAGCGTTTCGCCGTTTTGAACGGTATGATAGTTTTTTGTACCTGTACCAGCTGTTGTTGTGGTAGTAGTAGTTGTTGTAGTGTTGTTGTTTGTTGTTCCTGAATTGGATGCAACCATTGCCGAATCGACTGTGGCCGCTTTTTTAAGACTATCGTACATCAGTTGCTCTTTTTCAACAAAAACAAGTGCGTATTTCTGAGGCATTCGAATTAAATAAGGATGACTACTTGTGCCTGGAATTATTTTTCTGATGTATTGTGGGTTTAGTAGCACCATTTCGTCTTCGGGAATGCCTACAATCGACGAAAAGAAATTGAACGACATGGTAGCTTTAACACTTACTGTGTCGAGTTCCCATTCTATATATTCGGGTTTTTGAACAGCAATATTATGTTCGGCAAAATAGGTGATTACGTAGCTAGCACCAATAAAGGCTGGAACATATTGTTGTGTTTCGCGAGGCAGGAGGTGCTTTATTTTCCAGTAGTTGGTTTCGCCGTTGGCGCGCTTGATAGCGCGGTTGATTGTTCCAGGTCCAGCATTGTAGGCCGCCAAAACCAATGCCCAATCGTGATAAATGGCATAGAGGTCGTTCATGTGATGAGCCGCCGCCTCGGTAGCTTTCATTGGATCGAAGCGGTCGTCAACATACGAAGTGATGTTCAAATCGTAAAGCAATCCGGTTTTATACATAAATTGCCACAATCCGGCAGCTCCAGCCCACGATTTGGCTGTTGGGTTCAATGCCGATTCCACAATTGCAAGATGTTTCATTTCAAGTGGAACATTGTATTTGTCGAACGCTTGTTCAAAAAGAGGATAATACATCATGGTAAGGCCAACCAAGCGCCCAACAAAATAGCGTTTAGAGATATAAAAAGTAATCCATCTTTTAACGTCTTCGTTGAATTGATATTCAAAAGGTGAAGCTTCATCCATTTCTTGAATGCGCGCTATCAGAAGGCTGTCGTTGTATTCTGGGATGAAATTGGCTGGATAATTATATTTGTTTGCTTCAGGAGTGAAATGTTCGGCGTTGAAGAACTTTTCACGTGTCATTTTATCGAATATAGCTGCTATGTCGGTAGTGCTAACATCGATGGTTGAATCGTTTGATTGCGTTTCGTAGGCTACAACCCTGAGATTGGAGAAAACAATTATTATTATAAGCATCAAATACTTCATCGGTATATGGGATTGGTTTCAAACCACTAAATTACAAAATTTCAGCAATATAAATAACGTAGATTCGACATATTTATTAAGAATGCATGGTTAATTAAGTGAAATGCACCTATAAATAAGCCTTGAGCTGTTGCAAATCAGTTGCTGGATTCCAACTCTTTTTGTTTCTTTTTCTTTTGCCATTCGCGATAGGCTGCTTGATATTTGCGGGCATTGGCAGCATGCTGTTTTGTGTTTTCTGCAAAATTGTGATAGCCCGAAAAATCTTCTTTTGCACTGAAAAACATGTAGTTGTGCTTCGAATATTTGAGCACTTGATCGATGGTTGATGCATTGGGCAAATTGATTGGCCCTGGTGGCAATCCTTCGTGTTTGTAGGTGTTGTATGGCGAAACAATTTCTAAATCCTTTTTCAAAACCCGTGTTTTGGTGAAATCGCCCCCAGCAAAAATTACTGTTGGACAGGCTTCGAGTTTCCATCCTTTTCTGATACGATTGATATAAACGCCTGCAATTTCGTCCATTTCGTCGGTTTTGTTGGTCTCGCCCTGAACAATGGAAGCCAAAATGCTCACCTCTTCGGGCTTTAATCCAATTTCTTCTGCTTTTTTGCGCCGATCGGCTGTCCAAAACTTTTCGTATTCGGCGTGCATTTTATCGATAAAATCGCTTGCAGTGGTGTTCCAATAAATTTCGTACGTATTTGGAATAAAAATAACCATGAGGTTTTCGCGTGTGAGTCCATATTTTTTCGCAATACTATCGCTGTTCAACAATTCGAGCAAGGCTTCTTTGCCACATTCGAGTTTTGGCCCAATCTTGTCTGCAAAATCTTCGCGCGTTCTAATGCTGTTGAAGGTTATTTTTACGGGTGTTTGGCGTCCACTTATAAACATATTCACCATCATGTTGTTGCTCATTCCTGCAGCAATAACATAGCGACCCGACTTGAGCTTTTCGTCGAGATGTTTGTAGTTGGCAAGCATTTCGAACGACGATTCATCTTTCAGAAGATTATACACTCTCAAAGTATCCATCAAATTCTGCATGGTGCTGCCTGTTGGGAGATAAATCACTTGCTCTTTTTTGTCTTCCAAATTCACATTCGAACTGAACGCTTTGTTGTAAACATACCAAGCTCCACCTGCGCCCACAATAAGCAAAATGGCTATTATTATCAGAATGATTCTCTTTTTCATTTCGTGGTTTTTGTGTTGAAAAGTTGTAGCGTAGCTTCGTCGTGAAATTCGCCACTGTGATATACCCATTGCTTTTTTAAACCGTTTGCTTCGAAACCAGCATTGAAAAACATATTCATACTGGCTGTGTTATCGGTAAGAACATTGCTCCAAAGCTGCTGAACGTTCACAACATCGAATAGGTATCGAATGATAAGCTTGAGAGCCTCGGATCCCAAACCTTTTCGCCGAAAGGGTTCGGTAATTATAATACCAGTGCCCACTCTGCTGTGAATGGGATCGTATTCGAATAAGTCGATTAGTCCTGCTTTTTCGTTAGTGCTTTGCTCAACAATTACAAGGCGTATTTGTCTGTCAACCAATAGGTTTGCGGTTGAATGCCGAATAAAATCTTCGATATCGGCAAGCGAATAGGCCGATTGATTGTTGCTAAGATGCCAATAGCGTTCATCGTTTTCTATTGCAAGCATAAATGTTGCATCGTCGGCTTCAGGAATGCGAAGTTGTATTTTTGAACTTTGCAGCATAGTGTTTTGAATTATTCGCTTTCTGCAATAAAAACACGCTCGGCTGGTCCTTCGAGCCACAGAGTGTTGTTTAATATATCTACAGTGAGGTTGCCGCCTTTTGCAACAACGTTCACAGGCCAATTAAATCCAAAATATTCGTGTGCAACCAATGCCGATGCAGTTATGCCTGTTCCGCAAGCAAGTGTTTCGTCTTCGACACCTCTTTCGAAAGTGCGAATGGAAATGCGATTGTTTTCGAAAACCACAAAATTGATATTGGCACCTTGCGGAAACATGGTTTTGTTGTTGCGCAAAATGGCACCTTCGGTTTTTACATCCAATTCCGAAATGCTTTCGAGAGGTCGAACATTGTGCGGAACTCCTGTGTTGACAAAAAATGAATTGTCCGATAATTTTTGCGGTTCCGAAGCAACTTTAAGGCTTATTTTTACTTGCCAGCCGCCATGGTTGTTGTCGGAAATTATTTCACCAAAATGAATTCCATCCGAAGCTTCGAATGTTGTTTTTTGTTGGCAATATTTCATCGAAAAGGCAAAGGCAACCGAGCATCGGGCACCGTTTCCACACATTTCTGCTTCGTAACCGTCGGAGTTGAAATACCGCATTTCGAAATCGGCATTGCTGCTAGGCGCAACCACAATGAGCCCATCGGCACCAATTCCGGTGTGTCGATTGCATAAAACTTCTATTGAACTATTGCTGGGTGTTTTGCTGCCAGCAATGGCATCAACAATAATGAAGTCGTTTCCTGCTCCGTGAAATTTGTAGTATCTGTTCATGGTGTTCAGCTTCGCTTAAGTGCAAGTTCGAGTCGATTGAGTAGCTTGGCCGACGAAACGTTGGAAAAATAGGCAAACTCGTTGGTAGCTGGCAAAGAGTGCCAAACTTGTTTGTCTTTCAAGTACAGCTGATTGTCGATTTGAACCCACCACAGCGTTGTTTCAGGATCGAATCCATACACAATTACATAATTACCCGACCGCTTGTAGCCTTTGTAGTGTATTGGAGATTGCCAAAACTCAATTTTGTAGCGAGCTTCCGAATAGACGTAATCGTTGGCTTTTGAAGTGTCGGTGCTTCCAAAAAGCGATTTTTGAATAATTACTTTAATGCTTTTTGTCTCGAGTAGCTGGTCGTTTTGAACTACAAAGGTGTCGGTTTGAAGTTTTTGATAGCCCATGATGGAATCGAAATATGTTTTTCGGATAATGGAGTCGAGAAACGATGAATCCACCTCACGGTAACCAGGCATTTCAATGAGCCGCTGCCAACATTTTTGGTAGAAGTTCGAATCGATTGTAAACATGGCGCTATCAAGAACATAAGCAGGTATGCTTTTTAATTCGCTAAGGCTTTTAATGGAATTAGTGTCAACTATTCCTATGCTAGATGTAGCCGTATTGGAATTTTCGGTGTTTGTGGGTATAATATTTCCGCTAATGGCAATCCAAACTAAAGTAGCACCAATAAGTAATCCAGTAAAAAACCAGATTGCTGTTTTGCTTTTTTTCGTTTGGAGCGCCATATTCTAATATTTACAGTTGCAAAATGACAATTCGACAGATTTCTCTGCAAAATTACAATAATAATTCACCTTTGCTTGTTTTTTGTAAGCAATAAATATATGTAAAAAAACAATAAGCGGTTTTGTATTTCGTTACATAACCGAAAAACCTAAAAAGCCAATGGTTCTATGAAAGCAAAAGCCATTTTATTGAATGTTGTCTTTGGTTTCGTCGGTTCGCTGATAGCTATGGGGGGTTTATACGTAGCTCTCAGGTCGGGATCGGAAATGAAACCTCAACTACCTCAAATCAACGATCGAGTTTCTGCTCAATCAGTAATGCAAAGTGCTGCTCCAACCGATTTTACCGAAGCGGCTAGTTTAGCAGTGTCATCTGTTGTTCATATCAAAACAACTTTCAAGCAACAGAGTTCGGGGTACGATAATTTTTTTAACCCGTTTTACGATTTTTTCAATATGCAACCTCAATTTGGTCAGCAATATCCAGTTGTTGGAACTGGAAGCGGTGTTGTTGTATCGTCCGATGGTTATATTGTAACCAACAACCATGTAGTTCAAAATGCGCAAGAAATTGTGATAACATTGGACGATAAGCGCGAATTTGTTGGAAGCATTGTTGGAACCGACCCTTCAACCGATTTGGCATTGGTGAAAATTGAAGCATCCGATTTGCCCTATTTGGTGTTTGGCAATTCCGACGAAGTGAAAGTGGGCGAGTGGGTTTTGGCTGTTGGAAATCCTTTCAATCTTACTGGCACTGTTACGGCAGGAATTATAAGTGCTAAGGCGCGTAACATCAATATTCTTGGTGGAGGTTCGACGGTTGAATCGTTTTTGCAAACCGACGCTGCTGTTAATCCAGGAAATAGTGGAGGTGCATTGGTAAATACAAGGGGGCAGTTGATTGGAATTAATGCTGCTATTGCAAGCAATACGGGCTCGTATTCGGGATACTCGTTTGCCATACCTTCCAATATTGCCCGAAAAGTGGTGAACGATTTGATGCAATTTGGAAGGGTGCAACGTGCCTATCTTGGAGCTGATGTGGCCGAGGTTGATGCCGAAACTGCTCGAAAATATGGCTTCTCCGATGTGAAAGGAGTTTTGGTGACTTCGGTCAACCAGTCTGGTGCTGCATTCGATGCAGGAATTGATGCCGGAGATGTTATTTTGTCGATTGACGAATTGGAGGTAAATAGCTCTTCGCGAATGCTCGAAATTATTGCCGAACACCGACCAGGCGATAAGGTGAAAATTCAAATTAAACGCAACGGAAAACTGATGCTCAAAACCGTTGAGTTTCAGAATAGGAAAGGCGAAACACATTTGTTGAGTGGCGACGATAAGCAGATGGTTTCGCTGCTTGGAGCTACATTCGAAGAACCAACAACCGACGAAATGGCTCGATTGCGCTTGAAAAACGGATTGAAAATAGTCGAACTTTCGGATGGTGCTCTGAAAAGTGCTGGTATTAAAGAGGGATTTATTGTTACCACAATAGATGGCAATACCATAAATTCATTAAGCGATATCGAGGCTGCCTTGAATGGAAAAAGTGGTGGAGTTCTTATGGAAGGTGTTTATCCAAATGGGATGAAAGCTTATTATGGCTTTGGTTTGTGATTTTTGCTGTTAAAACCTTACGAATGATTTGGTTTTTTGAATAAATGGGCGTACCTTTGTAAACTCTTTTGATATTTATGTAACTTGTTGAAAAACAAAGAGTTAACCTTTCAGAATATGAGACAATTAAAAATATCGAAGTCGATTACCAATCGCGAAACTGCATCGCTCGACAAATACTTGCAAGAAATTGGCAAGGAAGAACTAATTACCGCTGACGAAGAAGTACAATTGGCGCAACGCATAAAGCAAGGCGACAGGCTCGCTTTGGAAAAGCTTACACGAGCCAATTTGCGTTTTGTTGTGTCTGTTGCTAAGCAATATCAAAATCAGGGATTAAGTTTGCCCGATTTGATTAACGAAGGCAATTTGGGATTAATTAAGGCTGCGCAGCGTTTCGACGAAACCCGTGGTTTTAAATTTATTTCGTATGCAGTTTGGTGGATTCGCCAGTCGATTTTGCAAGCATTGGCCGAACAAAGCCGAATAGTTCGCTTACCACTCAACCAGGTTGGGTCGCTCAACAAAATATCAAAAGAAGCATCGAGGCTCGAACAGCGCTACGAGCGTCCGCCTTCGGCCGAAGAAATTGCCGAAAGCCTCGATTTGCCCGAAGACAAAGTGAGCGAAACCATGCGTTTGTCGGGACGACATGTATCGGTTGATGCCCCGTTGATTTCGGACGAAGATACTAGCATGCTCGATGTGATGGTTAATAAAGATTCGCCACGTGCCGACAATGAACTGATGTACGAAAGTTTGAGCCGCGAAATTCAACGATCTCTTGCTACTCTTAGCGAAAAAGAGCGCGATATTGTGAATTTGTATTTTGGTATTGGCGTTAACCATAGCTGGACTCTTGAAGAAATTGGAGCACATTTCGATTTAACAAGAGAGCGAGTACGACAAATTAAAGAAAAGGCAATTCGCCGACTGAAACACAATTCGCGTAGTCGGTTGCTAAAATCGTATTTGGGACAATAATCTACGTATGAAAAATATTTTGAGAATTATCAATTTTATCGAAAAAGGGATAATTTACATTTTGGTGTTTTTTCTAACAGCAATTTTAATTGTTTCTGTTGTCGATTTAAGTGTTCATTTTTTTCACTTGATGATTGAAAATCCAATTGATGGTTGGTATAAACAAGAATTGCTCATGTCGCTTTTTAGTTCAGTGCTGGTGGTATTAATTGGTATTGAATTTATGGAAACCGTGAAAGCGTATTTGCGCGAAAATGAGTTTCATGTTGGCTTGGTAATACTCACCGCAATTATGGCACTTGCTCGTAAAATCATCGTTTTTGATTATTCTGTTGAAGATTCTGGAAAGCTTTATGGAATTGCTATTTTAATTGTAGCACTTGCAATTGCTTATTTTCTGGTGAAAAATGCCGGAGTTAAAATAAAATTGGGCAGCAAAACCGAAAAGACCGAAACCGAAAAGTAATGAGCCAATTTCTTCGTCAATTTTATTACTTTTGGCTGGAAAATAAACAACAGTGGGCTCAATCCGAAGTTTAGCCGGGCAAACGGCAGTGTATGGTATCAGTAGTGTCCTCGGACGCTTGCTGAACTATTTGCTGGTTCCGATGTATAGCCGCGTTTTTTTGCCCGAAGAAGCAGGTGTGTATGTTGAAATATACGCTTATGTCGCATTTTTTATAGTGATTCTTACCTACGGAATGGAAACAGCTTTCTTTCGTTTCAATCAAAGTGAGCAAGAGCCGCGAAAAGTGTACTCAACAACGGTAATTTCATTGTTTGTCACCAGTTTAGTATTCATTGTGGTTGGAATTGTTTTTTCTGGTCAATTGGCAAGCATGCTGCGCTATCCAGAGCATCCTGAATACATTATATATTTTGCATTTATTGTTGGTCTCGACGCCTTTACCAGTATTCCTTTTGCCCGTTTGAGAGCCGAGAACAAAGCAATGCGATTTGCTATGATAAAAGTTGTGAATATTGCTATCAATATTTCACTTAATCTAATTCTCCTTTTATTGGTTCCCTATTTGTACAACAATTACAGCTGGGGTCCCGAAATAATTGGCTTTATTGGTAATGGCGAGCCAGTTGTTGGGCATATTTTTCTTGCAAATCTGATAGCAAGTGTTGTGGTGTTTTTGCTTTTGATGCCAGAAATTTTGAAAATTAAACTCACTTTTTCACGGGCATTGTTTCGACGCATGATTAGCTATGCTTTTCCGCTTCTAATTCTTGGTTTGGCTGGAATTGCCAACGAAACGGTTGACCGAATTTTATTGAAATATTTGTTGCCTCAAGATATTGCCATGTATCAACTCGGTATTTATGGCATGTGTTTCAAAATAGCCATTGTAATGTCTATTTTTATTCAAGCTTTTCGATATGCTGCCGAACCCTTCTTCTTTGCCCAGCAAAAATCGACCGATGCGAAGGCTGTGTATGCCGATGTGCTTAAGTATTTTGTTATTATAATGACATTTTTGTTTCTGTCGATTATGCTGTATATCGATATTGTAAAATATTTTGTTGGGGAGAATTTTCACAGTGGTCTTAAAGTTGTACCTATTCTGCTATACAGTCACGTGTTTTTAGGTGTTTTTTACAATTTGAGTATTTGGTATAAACTTACTGGTCAAACTCGATTTGGAGCCTATATTAGCATCTTTGGAACAGCCATTTCTGTCGGGCTCAATATCTATTTAATTCCTCGCATTGGTTACATGGGAAGCGCATGGGCCAATTTTGCTTGCTATGCTGTGATGATGGTGATTTCGTATTGGTTGGGACAAAAATATTACCCTGTAAAATACGATATGAAGCGTATTTTGGCTTATATGGGTCTTAGCGCTGGTTTGTGGGCAATGTCAATTTTGGTTGCTCGAAATTTGCTATCGGAAAGTATTCCTGCTCAACTTGCGTTCAATACTGTTTTGCTGCTCATATTTGTCATATTCGTTGCTTTTTCTGAACCACGAGTGCAAAAATTGCTGATGCGTAAATAGTGTTGATTAGTGTTTTTTATTAAATTTGTCTGATAAAACAACTACTCATGATTATTATTGGTATTACAGGAACTCTTGGCGCTGGAAAAGGAACAATTGTCGATTATTTGATTCGCAATAGAGGTTTTGTTCACTTTTCGGTGAGGCAATTTTTACTCAAGGAAATTCGCCGTCGCAAGTTGCCCGAAAACCGCGATAGTATGGTAGCTGTTGCCAACGAGTTAAGAGCAAAGCATGGTCCGAGCTATATTGTGGAACAGTTGCACGATTTGGCTGTAAAAAATGGCAAAAATGCCATCGTCGAAAGTATTCGTACAACTGGCGAAATTGATGCTTTGCGTAGTAAAGGTGGTTTTTTTCTCCTTGCAGTTGATGCAGATGCTCGAATTCGCTATCAACGTGTTCAACAACGTGGTTCTGAAACAGATAATATCGATTACGATACTTTTATCGCCAACGAAAACAGGGAAATGAGCGGAAAGGATCCTGCAACGCAAAATTTAATGAAGTGTATCGAAACTGCCGATTTTGCGCTCGACAACAACGGCACTTTTCAACAGTTGTTCGATCAAATTGAGCGCATTATGAGCGAAGTGGATGCTCGAATTAAAGCTGCCAATTCGGGTATTTCTTATCGACGACCTTCGTGGGACGAATATTTTATGGAAGTGGCAAACACTGTGGCAAAGCGTGCAACCTGCGATCGTGGGCGCTCGGGTTGTGTGGTTGTTCGCGATAAAAGAATTTTAGTAACTGGATATGTTGGTTCACCAATAGGGCTTCCGCATTGCGACGAAGTAGGGCATTTGTTTAAAAAGACAATACACGACGACGGTCGCATTACAACACATTGCGTTCGCACCGTTCATGCCGAACAGAATGCAATAACCCAAGCTGCACGCTACGGAATATCACTTGATAATTCAACATTGTATTGCCGAATGACGCCTTGCCGTACGTGTGCAATGCTAATTATAAATTGTGGAATAAAGCGCGTTGTGTGCGAATTTCGTTACCACGATGCAAAAGAAAGCGAGGATATGTTTGGCGACGCAGGAGTCAGCCTTGATTATTTTAACGATGAAGTTTTAACCTACGACAATCAGTAAAATTTGGGCTTAATACATTAGGTATTTCTTGCTGTTGTTGAGCCATTCTGCATCGCTTTTGTAGTCGGAGAAGTAAATTACTAAATCAGCATCGCTTTTATAGTCGCAGAAATAGATGGTTACATCGGCATCGCTCTTGTAGTCGCAGAAAAACCAAAGTCCCGAGTTTCCTGTTGCATCGCTTTTGTAGCTGCATTTATATACAACCAAATCGGCGTCGCTTTTGTAGTCGGCAACATACACTTTCACTTTTGCATCGCTTTTGTAATCGCAAACATATACTTTTTGAGCAACAGAAACAAACGAAATGCCTATAGCAAAAACGATAGAGAATAAGATTGTTTTCATAATGGTTGATTTTGAAGCAAATATACAATAATTTACGAATAAAAAAACCCGACAAATGCGGGTTTTGAACAATCAGATTGTTGCAATATTATTTTGCTGCTGCTTGATCTAAAGGAACAAAAACGCGGTTTTTTAATTCACGATCTATCATAAACAGGGCTGGACCTTTTCCGTCTATCATTTTTAATTCGCTAAGCAGTTCGTTTGCATGTGCCTCTTCTTCAACTTGTTCCGAAACAAACCATTGCAAAAAGTTGTTTGTAGCATGGTCTTTTTCTTCGATGGCGACATTTACAAGATTATTAATTAGCGAGGTGATAAGTTGTTCGTGTTTGTATGTTTCTTCCATGGCTTCAATTACAGAACCCCATTCTTTGCGAGGCTGCTCAATTGCCTTTAGCTCAATTCGGACACTTCGTTCGTTGATGTAATCGAAGAATTTCATGGCATGAGCAAGTTCTTCTTGAGCTTGAACACGCATCCAGTTGGCAAAACCGTTCAGGTTCATATCGGCAAAATATGCCGACATCGACAAATATAGGTACGAAGAAAACATTTCGGCATTTACTTGCTCGTTGAGCGCATCTTCCATTCTTTTGTTCATGACGTGTTGTTTTTTGTTTTCAAATGTACGAATATTTTTGAAATAAGTGAAAATGACAGTTATCATAAAAGCTGAAAGGCCTTCTGCCTAATGTCTTTGCAAACCATTGTCGTTATTGAGTTTTATTGTTGTTGGCTGTTTGGGTCTGCTGTGCCTTCAAACAGGCTTACTGTTACAAGCTGCCCGTGCTTGTCATTCGATAATCTGTCTTTAATTTTTGCTGCACTGTCTTTCTGTTTTTAAGTTGGAGTGGGACGGGCTTGAAGGCTCTTTTGGCATTTTTGGATTGAGGGCAAGCCTTGTGTGAATGCCAAATGTGCCTGAAAGCGAAGGTATGGGTGCGTAGGGAATTCTAATTCTTTCATTTTTTATTGTCATTAAGCAATGAACCTATCAATAC